>CALWFS010000013.1 GCA_944377705.1 uncultured Mediterraneibacter sp.
GCGATATTCGGTGCGATCATATGCATCATGGCCTTTACCCCCTTTCTGGGCTATATCCCGCTTGGATTTACAAGGGCAACGATCATTCACGTGCCGGTCATCATCGCATCGCTCCTGATGGGACCGAAGAAGGGCGCGGCGCTTGGATTTCTTTTCGGTCTGACAAGTTTTATTAATAACACGATGAACCCCACACCGACCTCATTCGTGTTCACTCCTTTTTACAGCATCGGAGATGTGAGCGGAGGGCTGGGAAGCATGATCATATGCTTTGTCCCGAGGATTCTGGTGGGTGTTGTACCATATTTTGTGTACAAGCTGGTAATGTGGCTTACAAAAGATGTTGTCAAACGGAAAAGCGGTATCTCAAGCGCGGGGCTTGTGCTTGCGGGTGTGAGCGGAGCTCTGGTCAATACACTGCTTGTCATGAACCTGATCTTTGTGTTCTTCAGAGAGGCGTATGCCGCGGCAAATGAGGTCGCTGTGTCTGCGGTCTATACATTTATCCTGACAGTAATCGGGATCAATGGAGTGCCGGAGGCGATCGTGGCAGGGATCCTTACTCTGCTCATCGGGCGTGTTCTCTTAAAGAAAAATGTCAGGGAAAGGCTGGGCTTGAGAAATGATATTGGCTATTGATGTCGGGAATACAAATATTGTGATCGGGTGTATGGATGGGAAAAAGTGCGTATTTATTGAGCGCCTCTCCACTGTGCGTACGAAGACAGAGCTGGAATACGCCATTGACATTAAAAATGTGCTGGATATTTATCATATAAAGAGAGCGGACCTGGAGGGCGGGATTATCTCCTCCGTGGTGCCGCAGATCACGACTGTGGTAAAGATTGCAGTGGAGAAAATTCTGAAAAAGGAGCCCCTTGTAGTGGGAGCGGGCATCAAGACAGGGCTCAATATCCGCATCGATAATCCGGCTCAGCTCGGCAGTGACCTTGTAGTGGACTCAGTCGCAGCGATCGCAGAATATCCGGTCCCACTCCTGATTTTCGACATGGGGACTGCAAATACAGTCTGCGTGATCGATAAAAATAAAAATTATATCGGCGGGATGATCTACCCAGGCATCGGGGTATCCCTTGATTCCCTCACTGCAAACGCGTCTCAGCTGGGGGGCATCAGCCTGGAGGCACCCGAGCACATTATCGGGAAAAATACCGTGGAGTGCATGAAGAGCGGAACCATATACAGCGCTGCGGCTGCGATCGACGGGATCATCGACCGCCTGGCGGAAGAACTGGACGGGGATGTGACCGTAGTCGCGACCGGAGGGCTGGCAGGGAAGATCGTGCCCCACTGCCGGAGAGAGGTCAGGCTGGATGAAGATCTGCTGCTTAAGGGGCTGGCAGTGATCTATCAGAAAAACCGCCCCTTTACACAGTCCAAGTTTCCGCGCAAATGCTGAGAAATCTTTTCAGGACGGGATGGTCATCGTCATACCGGTAATACACTCCGAAGGGCAGGCTCGGCAGGTCGGTGACAGGGACATAGCAGAGCCCCGGTTCCCGGAGATGGGGGATATCCGGGTAGAGGACGTATCCGAGCCCGGCTTTGGCGAGTGTGAACGCGCTCTCTATGCTCTCTGTAAAGTACTGCTGCTCCGGTTCCAGATGGGAGAGGATCCGGTTCTGGGTGGAGAAGAGGGTGGCAGAGATCTGCCTTGGCGAGCAGGCGATGATGCTCCCGGAGAGCTGTTCTTTTGTGAGCGAATCATAATGCGCCAGAGGGTGGTCCGGGGAGCAGACGCAGGATACAGGGGAGGAAGACAGCTCTTTAAAGTACAGGGATGATTTCCTCTGCCCTTCTTTGATCTGAAAAGCCGCGTGGATCTTCTGGTTTTCCACCATGCCGAGAAGCGAGGGGAAAGGGACCATGCGCACGGAAGGCCGCAGCATGGGAAACTCTTCCCCCAGTTTCCGGAAAACAGGAGGGAGCAGATTCAGCTCCATATGGTTATGGCAGCCCACCTCAAAGACAATAAAATTTTCTCTTCTGCCCAGCCGCTCCTTTGCAGAAAATGCTATCTTAAGGATCAGCTCTGCATCGGGCAGGAACTGGATTCCTTCCGGCGTGAGCGAGACGCTTTTGCTTGTGCGTTTAAACAATTTCACATCTAATTCTTCTTCCAGCGTGCGGATCTGATGGCTGACCGCAGGCTGCGTGATTTTTAATTCTTCTGATGCCCTGGAGAAATTCAGGTGCTCTGCAACCGCGATAAAACATTCCAATTGGATCGTATTCATACAGACTGCTCCTTTGCAAATGAACTTCAAAAATATGAAAACAATGAATCCAGACATTGTTATCTATAAAAAGTATTTATAGATTATAGCATCTTTGAATTTCACATTCAAGAAGATCCGCGCTAGAATCTCATATGGACGGGACAGTAAGGAGACGAACTGTTCGTATATGAACAGTTCAGAGTTTCCCCATAAGTCTGCATTCAGCAAGATGATATTTAACGGCAGCATGTGACGGGAGGTGCGTAAAAAACGATGACAGAGGAATTGCGGGAATCGGAGATGATTTACCTTTTGAAGAAGATCAATATCAGTCTGGAGATCTGCCTGGAAAAGAGGCTGAAAGGATCGGGCATGAGCGGTACTCAGGTTTATTTTCTCGTATATATTCTGCGGCATCATCCGAAAGGAACTTACATTACAGAGATGTGCCGGGAGACAGGGCTGTCAAAGGCAACGCTGTCCGTCCTTGTCAAGAAAATGAGAGAAAAAGGATACCTGTGCTTTGTGGAGGAGCCAGAAGATATCCGGAAAAAGAAAGTGATCCCCACGGAGAAGCTTTTGAATGAAGGTGCGGAATTTATGCAGAAAACGCAGCAGATGGAAGATGAGATCTGCAGCGCGCTTGATTCCGCAGAGCGCCTCGAGCTCTGGGAGCTGGAGCATAAGATCCTGACACGGCTCGGCAGAGAGCAGAGACAAGAAACAGATAAAACAGACAACAAATGTGAAGAAAAAGACAGACAGGAGGTTACAGCATGAAAACAGTTTTAGTACAGCTGAAGCAGTACAAGAAGGACACCTTCCTGACCATGGGATTTACCACTTTGGAAGTCATCATGGAAGTGCTGCTTCCTTTTATCACTGCACGGATCATAGACGACGGACTGGAACAGTCTGATATGCCTGCCATCATCAGGCTCGGCATACTGATGCTCGTTATGGCGGCGGTCAGCCTGTTTTCCGGCGCGATGGCAGGAAAGTTCGCGGCCGCCGCGTCGTCAGGTTTCGCCTGCAATCTGAGGGAGAGTATGTATATTAAAATACAGGACTATTCCTTTTCCAATATCGACAAATTCAGTACAGCGGGTCTGGTCACAAGGATGACCACAGACGTGACCAATGTGCAGAATGCGTTTCAGATGATCATCCGTATCGCAGTGAGGGCGCCGCTGATGCTGATCTTCAGCATGGTCATGTGCTTTATGATCAACAGAAATTTGAGCTTTGTCTTTCTGGCGGCGCTCTGCTTCCTGGCAGTGATCCTGGCATTGATCATGGGGAAGGCATCAGCCGTATTCCGGGAAGTTTTCGACCGGTATGATGATCTGAACGCAAGCGTCCAGGAAAATGTGACAGCCATCCGCGTGGTAAAGGCATATGTAAGAGAAGACCATGAGAATAAGAAGTTCAGCAGAGCAGCGCAGAATCTTTACCGACTGTTCGTGAAAGCAGAGAGTATGCTGGCTCTGAACAATCCTGTCATGATGCTTGTGGTTTATGCCTGTCTGACCGCAGTCTCATGGTTCGGGGCTCATTTCATTGTGGCAGGCAGCATGAGCACAGGAGATATTACCTCGCTGTTCAGCTATGTAATGTCCGTGATGATGTCCCTGATGATGCTTTCCATGATCTTTGTCATGGTGACCATGAGTTCTGCCAGTGTAAGGCGTATCTCAGAGGTATTAAAGGAGCAGCCGGAACTCCATAATCCGGCGGAGCCGGTGATGGAAGTGGCGGGCGGGAGCATTGATTTTGACCATGTAAGCTTTGCGTATAAACACGGAACCGGCGAGGACACGCTGGAGGATATTGACCTGCATATCAAGTCAGGCGAGACCATTGGTATCATCGGAGGCACAGGATGCGGTAAGTCCAGCCTGGTCAACCTGATCAGCCGGCTTTACGATGCGTCTGAGGGCACGGTCAGGGTCGGGGGAAGAGATGTCCGGGACTATGACATGGAAGTGCTCAGAAATGAAGTGGCGGTTGTGCTCCAGAAGAATGTCCTTTTCTCCGGCACCATCCTTGATAACCTGCGCTGGGGAAAGCAGGATGCATCGGTAGAGGAGTGCGACCAAGCCTGTGAGGCGGCGTGCGCGGATGAGTTCATCGAGCGTCTGCCGGACGGCTACGACACCTGGATCGAGCGTGGTGGAACCAATGTTTCCGGAGGGCAGAAGCAGAGGCTGTGCATTGCAAGGGCGCTTCTGAAGAAGCCAAAGGTATTGATTCTGGACGATTCTACCAGCGCGGTGGATACAGCGACAGACGCAAAGATACGGAAAGCATTCAGGACCTATATCCCAGGCACGACAAAAATTATCATTGCCCAGCGAGTCTCAAGCGTGGAAGACGCGGACCGCATCCTTGTCCTTGAGGACGGCAGAATCAATGGCTTCGGAAGCCATGAGGAACTGCTTGAAAGCAATGAGATTTACCGCAGCATATACGAATCACAGACTCAGGGCGGCGGAGATTTTGACCAGGCATCCTGAGTACAGGCAGAGGCAGGCGGCCGGGATATTCCGGTCAGAAAGGAGAGTTCAGAATATGAAAGACAAAAAGAAGACGACGTCACTGTATGTTTTGAGACGGCTTCTGGCATATATGGTAAAAAGTTATAAATTTTCGTTCCTGGTAGTCGTGCTCTGTATTATTATCGGCGCCTTTGCGACTATGCAGGGAATGCTGTTTGTACAGTCGCTGGTGGACGACTACATTGTACCGCTTTTAAATGCGGAGAATCCGGATTTTACGCTGCTGGCGCATGCGCTTGCCGGGATCGTTGTGTTTTACATTATCGGGATCGCCGCCGCGTACGCATACAACAGGATCATGGTAAACGTCAGCCAGGGGACCATGCGGAAGTTTCGGGATGAGCTGTTCGCAAATATGGAGTCCCTGCCGATCAAGTATTTTGACACCCACGCCCACGGCGACATTATGTCCGTGTATACGAATGATGTGGATACACTGAGACAGCTGTTCAGCCAGAGCATCCCGCAGATCATCAACTCCGCGGCAACGCTGGTGGCGACACTGATCTCTATGATCGTGCTGAATATCCCGCTTACGATCGTGACTTTGGTCATGTCCCTTGTTATGCTGAGGGTAACTACGGTATTTTCGGGACTGTCAGGGAAGTATTTCCAGAAGCAGCAGAAAGATCTTGGAAATGTGGATGGATTTATTGAAGAAATGATGGACGGACAGAAGGTAGTGAAAGTATTCTGCCATGAGGAGGAAGCGGTCGCGGATTTCAAAAAACTTAATGATCAGCTCAGAGACAGTGCGGATAAGGCAAACCGCTATGCCAACCTTCTCATGCCGATCAATGCGAATATCGGGAACTTAAGCTATGTCCTCTGCGCGGTCATCGGCGCGCTGCTTGCGCTAAACGGCGTGACAGGGATGACGGTAGGCACGGTCATTGCTTTTGTGGGACTGAACAAGAACTTTACACAGCCTATCACACAGATCAGCCAGCAGATGAATTTCGTCGTCATGGCAGCGGCAGGAGCGGAGCGTGTATTCGCTCTTCTGGATGAGAAACCTGAGGAAGACCACGGCTATGTAGAGCTGGTCAATGCGAGAGAGAATCCGGACGGCACAGTGTCAGAATCACCGGTCCGCACCGGGATCTGGGCATGGAAGCATCCACATAAGGCGGAAGGAACCGTCACCTACCAGAGGATGGAGGGCGGGATCGTATTCGATGGCGTGGACTTCGGATATAATGATGACAAGATGGTGCTCCACGACATTAAGATGTATGCCCGGCCGGGACAGAAGATCGCTCTTGTGGGATCCACCGGAGCAGGCAAGACGACGATCACCAACCTGATCAACCGGTTCTATGATATCCAGGACGGAAAGATCCGTTATGACGGGATCAATATCAATAGGATCAAAAAGCCGGATCTGCGCCGTTCTCTCGGAATGGTGCTTCAGGATACACATCTGTTTACCGGGACAGTCATGGACAATATCCGATACGGTAAGCTGGATGCCACAGACGAGGAATGCATTGCAGCTGCAAAGCTTGCCAATGCGGACGGATTCATCCGCAGGCTGCCTGACGGATATCAGACCGTGCTCACAGGGGACGGAAGCAATTTAAGCCAGGGGCAGAGGCAGCTCCTCGCAATCGCAAGAGCAGCGGTGGCGGATCCGCCGGTGCTGATCCTGGACGAAGCGACATCATCTATTGACACCCGTACCGAGGAACTGGTACAGGCAGGCATGGACGCCCTGATGAAGGGCAGGACTACCTTTGTCATCGCCCACAGGCTCTCCACGATCAAGAATTCAGACTGCATCATGGTAATGGAGCAGGGGCGGATCATCGAGCGCGGCAGCCACGACGAGATGATCGCGGCAAAAGGAAAATACTATCAACTGTATACCGGAAATTTTGCGGCGTGATATGGATCATTGGATTTACTGCTCCCTCATAATTTCATTCCGTGACGAACGGTACTGTTCCATTTTCTGTGCGATCTCCAGCCGGTTCTTCCAGTTCTTCTCATAGTCCGCCGCGAAATAGCAGGAGTAGAGGATGTCCAGCAGGAGATGCACGGACACGTTCGTTGAGAAATTTCCAACCTTGGAATACAGCCGTTCCCGGGTAGTAACATTCAGTACATAATCAGCCAGCGGGCGTACTGCATTGTCTCCAAGACCAGTCAGGAGGATGATCGGTACGCCCATTTCATGGAGCACATTCGCCTCATCGCGGATCCTTTTTGGTGAACCGGAGTATGTAACGATAAGGGCGCAGTCCTCCGGCGTGGCGGAGAGGACCGTACAGAGCTGCTCCGCATTGTTTGATTCCAGCAGGACAGTCTTGCCGAGACGCTGCATGTTCCGCTTGAACAGCCAGGTGCAGTCCAGGGAGATACTCACTGCCACGAGATAGATATTTCTCGACCGGAGCATACAGTCCACCGCTTTCTCAAGCGCGTCATAGTCCAGCAGTGACATGGTATCCGAAATGCTCTCCCGGTGCAGCGCCGCGATCTTGTTGGCAACAGCTGTCTGGGAGTCCACGGGCGTGAACGGACGGTTGGCGTCCACGTTCTGGAAATGCTGTTCCAGATACTCCCTTTCTTCCAGAAATGCTTCAAAAAAATCAGCCCACCCCTCGTATCCCAGCCGCTGTCCGAGCCGGACGAGGGTGGCAGGGGTAGTGTACGCGTCGGAGGCGATCTTTCGTGTGGACCGCCCTTTCAGTCTGCTGCCCTGGGCGAGGAGATAGTTCGCGGCTGTCTTCTCTGCCGAGGGAAGATCCATTTCTTCAATTCTCTGAGTCAGCAGCATGGCTGACACCTGCCTTTCTTATGTAAGATTTCCGTTTCTGATCAATATCCCCTTACTTGGGATTTCTTACTTAATACTATAGGTTATTTTATCGTCATGGACAAGGAGTCTTTCGGAAAATCACAGAGATAAGCTATACGCTCCGACAAAATCTGTGTTGCATGAAACAATTGTTTCGTCTTTTAATGGATAATTATGCATAAATTTGAAACGATATTTCAGAATTAATTATACATATTGAACAAAAGAGAGCTATATGGTATAACCAATTCAGAACAAAGAAAACAGCAGGCGCCGGGGGGCCGGCGGGAAGGAGTAAAGATATGTCAAAAGGATTGAGACCGGATTTTCTCTGGGGAGGAGCCACGGCGGCGAACCAGTTTGAAGGCGGCTACCTGGAGGGCGGTAAAGGACTTTCCATCGATGATGTATACAAGGGGGGAAGCGCCACGGTTGCCCGTGTGATCGATGACCATATCATCGAAGGTGACTATTATCCGAGCCACGAGGCAGTGGATTTTTATCACAGATATAAAGAAGATATTGCTCTTCTGGCGGAGATGGGATTCAAATGTTTCCGCATGAGTATTGCATGGACGCGTATTTTTCCAAGAGGAGATGAGGAAGAGCCCAATGAAGAGGGGCTTCGCTTCTATGACAATGTGATTAATGAGCTGCTCAAATATAACATTGAGCCGGTCATTACGATCAGCCATTACGAGATGCCGCTGGCACTTGTAAAAGAATATGGCAGCTGGAGGAACAGGAAGCTGGTGGAGTTCTTCCACCGGTACAGCAGAGTCCTGTTTGAGCGGTATAAAGGGAAAGTAAAATACTGGCTCACATTTAACGAGGTCAACTGTACGTTGGGGGTGGACCGTCCGTATCTCCAGGCGGGGATCGTTTACAGGGAGGATGAGAATATCTCGGATGTGAAGCTTCAGATCACACATCATCTGCTGGTGGCGAGCGCCCTGGCGGTGAAGGAGTGCAGGAGGATCGACCCGGCGGCAAAGATCGGCTGTATGCTCATCTATCCGACTACATATCCGCACACCTGCGATCCGCTGGATCAGATCAAGGCGAGGGACGCAATGGCTACGACCTATTATTATGGAGACGTATATGCCCGCGGAAGATATACGAATATCTGTAAGGCATATCAGGAGTCGATCGGAGGACATTTTACAATGGAGCCAGGGGATGAGGAACTTCTGAAGGAAGGCATTGTGGATTTTATCGGATTCAGCTATTACAGCTCCCGAGTGGAGGGCGTACATGTGACAGAGTATACTGGCGGCAATATGCAGCGCGGCGGAAAGAATCCATATCTGAAGGCAACAGAGTGGGGATGGCAGATCGACCCCATCGGACTTCGCATGGCGCTCAACAACCTGTACGACCGGTATCAGCTTCCGCTGTTCATCGTGGAAAACGGAATGGGAGCAGTGGATAAGGTTGAGGAGGACGGATCCATCATCGATGATTACCGGATCGCTTACCTTCGGGCTCACATTGAGGCGATGAAGGACGCAGTGGAGATCGATCATGTGGATCTCATGGGATATACTCCCTGGGGACCCATAGATCTTGTGAGTGCAGGGACAGGAGAGATGAAGAAACGCTACGGATTCGTCTATGTAGATAAGGACGATAATGGAAAAGGGACTCTGGAGCGCCGGAAGAAAAAGAGCTTTGACTGGTATAAGAAAGTGATCGCCACGAACGGGGAAGACCTGGAAAACTGAGAAGCGGCACGAGGGAACTGAAAACGGAGAAAAGAGGAAAGGAAGAGGGAAATGGATGTTAAGAAACTGGCACAGGATCTGATCCCGCTGGTGGGCGGCAAGGACAATATCAAGGGCGTGCTCCACTGCATGACCCGCCTGCGCTTTCAGCTTGCGGATATGAGCAAGGCGAAGATCGCAGAGATCGAGGCGCTGGACGGAGTCATGGGCGTGAAGGAAGTAGGAGCCCAGACCCAGGTCATTATCGGGCCGAATGTGGCGGCTGTATATAAAGAAGTAAAAAATATCGTGGGAGACCTGAAGACTTCGGAAGGAGACGAGAAGGCGGACGATGGAGAAGAAAAAGAGAAACAGAAGCTCAGCGCGAAGCTTCTGGACATGATCTCGGGCATCTTTGCACCGGTCATCCCGCTGATCACCGGAGCCGGTATGATAAAGGCGATCCTTGTGATCATGGTGGCGCTGGGACTGCCTGATGAGTCGACAGAATACTATATTCTGAACTTTATTGCGGATTCCGGGTTCTATTTCTTCCCTGTGGTGCTGGCATTTTCCTCGGCACAGAAGTTTGGATGCAACCCTTACCTGGCGGCGATGATTGGCGGCGTGCTGATCCACCCGAACTGGAACGCCCTGGTGGTGGCAGGGGAAGCGGTCGACTTCTTCGGGCTCCCGGTCAGACTGTTCTCCTACGGATCATCGATCCTGCCCATCATCCTGACGGTATGGTTCATGTCCTATGTGGAACGGTTTGCAGAGAAGGTATCCCCGAGTATGGTAAAGGCGATCCTGAAGCCTCTGATCACCATGGCGGTCACCTCCCTGGTGTCACTGATCATCCTTGCTCCTCTCGGATCCTACATCGGCAGCATCCTCTCCAGCGGAATTGCATTCCTAGATGAGAATGTTCCTGTGCTCGTGCCGACCATCGTGGGAGCGATCCAGCCTCTTCTGGTATTCTTCGGAATGCACCTTGCCATTTTCCCGCCACTGCAGACGATCCAGCTTGCGGAGATGGGCTACGAGACGGTTTGTGGACCGGGCTTCCTGGCAGCCATCCTGGCATGTGCCGGAGCGACTCTCGGCTTCGCGGTGCGCAGCAAGGATAAGAAAGTAAAGGAGCTGGGATTTTCAACCGGCTTTACCGCACTCTGCGGAGTGACTGAGCCGGCTGTGTACGGTATCATCGTGAAATACAAACAGATCATCCCGGCAGTTGTACTTGGCGGTGTGACAGGAGGTCTGTTCGCGGGAATCTTCCATCTGAAGAGATATGCCATCGCTACACCGGGCATCCCGGCGCTGCCGACCTTCATGGGCGAAGATCCGAACAACATTTTCATCGCTATCGGAACAGTGTGCATTGCGTTCTTTGTATCTGCAGTGGCTGCATTCTTCCTCGGCGGAGAGAAGAAGAGTGTGAAAAAAGGCGCGGCATCAGCCGGCGGAGGAACCGTTGAAGGGGCAGCGGCTCAGATCGAGAAGGAAGCTGAACTCCCGGCAGCAGAACCGAACACACTGTACGCTCCGCTGGAGGGCGAGATCGTTCCGCTGGAACAGGTTCCGGACGAGACATTCGCCTCCGGCGTTCTGGGACAGGGCTTTGCCGTCAAGCCGTCGAAACCATGTGTGTATGCACCCTTTGACGGGACTGTGATCCAGACAATGGACACGAAACATGCGGTAGGGCTTCAGTCAAAGGACGGTATGGAAGTCCTGATCCATGTCGGGATTGATACTGTGGACATGAACGGAGAAGGCTTTGACCTGAAGTGCAAAGAGGGGGACGAGATAAAGCGCGGGCAACTTCTGCTCAGCTTTGACCCGGAAGCGATCCGGAAGGCCGGACATACGGATATCACAGTGGTGGCTGTCACAAACAGCTTTGACTATACATCTGTCAATGTAGAGAAGACAGGCCCGACTGCGGCCATGGATAAAGTGCTCACTGTGACAAAGTGATCAAAACAAGACCTGTCCTGAGACTTTCAGAAACAGATGGCAAAAGGAAACAGCCCTGCGGATCGTCCGCGGGCTGTTCTTACAGGAAGGAGAAAAAGAGATATGATCCAGTATCTGTGTGTGGCGGTACCGGCGCTCCTTGCCGGGCTGGTACAGGGAGTGACCGGGTTCGGGGCGGGGATCCTGCTTATGATGTTTTACCCGTTCTGTTTTACCATGGTGGAGTCCTCTGCCATGTGCCAGTTTCTGTGTGCGGTCCTGTGCATTTCCATCGTCTGGAGGTACCGGCACTATGTCTGTTTCCGGATGTGCATTCTTCCGCTGGTGTTCTATTTTCCGGTCTATCTGGCTGCGATGCGGGTGGCTGCGGGGCTGAATATGGATTATCTGAAGCCGGTGCTGGGGATCTTTCTGATCGTGCTGGCAGGATATTTTATCCTCTTTGACGGGAAGATAAATATCTCGGCAAATCCGGGAACGGCATTCGTGTGCTCGGCTCTGGCGGGGATCATCGACGCCTTTTTCGGGATCGGAGGTCCCACGATGGTAGTCTATTTTATGTCTGTCCTGAAGGAGAAAAAGACGTATCTTGGGACAATCCAGATCTTTTTTATGACCACCAATCTCTACGGCACAGTGATCCGTACTCTGACGGGACAGCTGACGGGCGGTATGATCCCTCCCCTGGCTGCGGGAGCTGTGGCTCTTCTGCTGGGCGCATACGTCGGGAGCAGAGTGGTGGATAAAATCGATATCGGGAAAATGAAGCTGCTGGTGTACGGGGTTATCGGATTTGCAGGAGCGGTGACGTTTATCGCCGGATTTTTATCCCCAATCTAAAATGAGACCTGTTATCTCACCAGTTGTTGTCTGCGCCGTGACGGTGCCCGTGTCTTTTGCTTCCCGCTGAGGTCCCATTCTCCTTCGGACCGCTGCCGGCATTCCCTGCACCATTTTCCGAACTATTTCCTGTATTATCCTCATCTTTGCCGGTATCCGTGGATTTGAGATCGTCAATGAGATCCCGAATTTCCCGCATGGACAGATCACGGATGTCATCTGGCGTGACAGTGGGATCCAGGGTCTTAAGTTCAAGGTACGCGCGGTATTTGCCGAGGGAAAGCCCTTCACTGTGAGCCTCGTGCATTTCTTCTATGTCGCCGGAGTGGCAGCTGATGTTAGAATGTCCTGCTGTGCAGGTCTCTACATTTTCAAGGATCTGATTCGTCTTTTCCTCATCGCTGCCCGCTACGGTGACAGCCATCACAGCGCCGTCTGCCAGATATGCTTCTACGGTCTGTTTTGAGAGAAGTTCCTCCAGGGCATCGCTGTAATCCATGTAGCGGATGTCCAGCTGTTCTGCCAGATCCTGCCCGTTGCTGTTGAAGGACTCAACAGAGACCACCCGGTCGAACCGGTTGATCCCCAGCTCAAGGGATGGATTGATATCTATGCTGATATATGAGGCGGGAGACAGGTACAGCCATGCTCCCCCGGCAGAGACAGCGGCAAAGAGGCAGGCAGCGGCAGCAGCTGCCTGCAGGACCGGGAAGGAATGTCTTTTTTTCTTATTTATCTGCTGAGCGAGATAACTCTTTGTCTGTGCTTTCAGTCCGTCTTCTGCGTGTATCTGACTGAAGGCGTCCCTGAAATTTTTTTCAAAATTTTTCTCTTTATTCATCTTCCGCCACCCCTTCCAGCCTGGTTTTCAGCATCTGCCTCGCGCGGGTCAGAAGTGTGTAAACCGTGTTTGTGTTTTTCCCCAGGATCTGTCCGATCTCCTCTGCCGTATACCCTTCGTAATAATGGAGGTAGATCGGATCTTTATACTTTTCCGGCAGCGCCAGGACCGCTTCCAGTATGTCTGAGTGATCCTCAGGTATTTCCTGGGGCTTTTCGATCAGAACATCCAGGGATACGGTGCGGGAGCGGAAAAAGCTTCTCAGCAGGTCTTTGCAGGCGTTGGCAGTGACCCGGATGATCCACGCCTTTTCGTGCTCAGGGCTTTCAAAGGGCGCAGTGCGGAGGACGTATTTCAGAAATACAGTCTGGAATATGTCTTCCGTATCAGCTCTGTTTTTGAGATGGATCATGCAGATCCTGCGGACGGTATCCCCATAGAGGTCTACTGCCCGGTTTGCCTCTTCTTCACTGCGCATGTCTTTTCCCCGTCCCTTAAATATTTTATGATCAGCTTACCGGAAGCCGACGTGGTGTTCCTGTCCCCGGTGCCCGAACTGTGCGGAATTCCCATTGCCGTTTGCATGGCGCCGATACGCGGGCATACAGTTGTTGTTGTACGGACAGGCTCCTGTACGGTCGTCCGCATTGCTGTAGTTACATGCTGCCCGGTCGTCCGTATTGCGGTAATCGCAAATGCCGTTGCCGTCTGTATCTGTAAAATACTGACCTGCCTCGCTGCATGCACAGCCGGCGCCGGCAGCTGGGGACTGTGGATTTTCCGCTGTGGTTTGAGATGCCTGCCTTCCGCGCCCTGCGGCAAATATAGTTGTGCCGCCTAGTACAATGACAAGAGTGGAAATGATTATTGCCGTCATGATTTTTTTCATCTTAAATTCCTCCTTCATTTTATCCAGGATCATGGGAATTGTACACTGGTTTTCTCTGTATCAATATGAATACGGATGAGCGTGGCGTTTCCATTCAGGAAAAGTTGAGAAAATAGGATTTTTATGTATAATTAGATGTGTACAGCAGTTGGGAGGAGATTGCAGATGAAGACAGAGATATTGAAGCTGCTGCGGGAGACGGATGGATATGTGTCCGGGCAGCAGATCAGTGAGCGGTTCGGTGTATCCAGGACCGCTGTGTGGAAGGTCATCCGACAGCTCCAGGAAGAGGGGTATCAGGTGGAAGCTGTCCGCAACAGAGGATACCATATCGTGGACAGCCCGGACGTGATGACAAAGGAAGAACTGGACAGCCTGATGAAGACAAAATGGGCGGGAAGAAATATCCTTTATTATGATGTGACAGATTCTACGAATCTCCGAATCCGGCAGGCAGGGGATGAGGGAGCGCCTCACGGCACCCTGGCTGTGGCGGACCGTCAGACCGCGGGAAGAGGCCGGCGGGGAAGAGCCTGGGAATCGCCGGCAGGAAGCAGTATCTATATGTCTGTCCTCCTCCGGCCGGAGATTTCTCCCTTCAAAGCGTCCATGCTCACCCTGGTCATGGCGTGCAGTGTGGCGGAAGGGATCGAAAAAAGCCTCAGGGATCAGAAGACAGGCGGGGCCGGAGGGACACTCCCGCCGATACAGATCAAGTGGCCGAACGATATTGTTCTAAATGGGAAAAAACTGGCAGGCATCCTGACAGAGATGAGCGCCCAGGTCGACTATATCAATCATGTCACCGTGGGAGTGGGCATCAATGTAAATATAACCGAATTTCCGGAAGAAATCAGCAGGACAGCAACATCTTTACACCTTGAATGCGGGTGTACGATACGGCGCTCTCCTATTATCGCTTCGATTATGGAGCGCCTGGAGGAGAATTATGAGACCTTCCTGCAGACAGAGGATCTCACAGGTTTGATGGATCGGTACAGCGCTATGCTGGTAAACCGCGGACGTGATGTACAGGTTATCGGAGGGAAAGAGACATATCAGGCACATGCCCTGGGGATCACGCCCATTGGAGAGCTGGTCGTGCGCAGGGCGGACGGGAGAGAAGAAAAGATCAATGCAGGAGAAGTGTCCGTGCGGGGCGTGTACGGGTATGTGTAAGTGAATTGTCAGACAACTTGACCAAAAGGGGTCAGACCCCTCCTGGGAGGGGTCTGACCCCTTTTGGTCAAGCATTCAGAATATTTTATCAGAAAGGAACAATATGAACGAAGAATTTGTATTATGTGCGGCAAGTGCGTACGAGAAGAAATTTTATCTGAATCCGGAGTTTGATACGCTTCCTGAGAGTATCAAGGAGGAGCTGCAGATCATGTGTGTCCTGTATACGGAAGATGTGGGCGGCATCCTGATGCTTGTGTTTGATGAGGATGGCAATCTGGAGCTGAAGGTGGACCATGAGGAGAATGATTTTGCCTTTGATGAGATCGGAAGTGTGCTGAAAGTCAAACAGCTCCAGCAGACGAAGAGGGAGTTGTTCGAGTCGCTGGAATTGTTCTTTAAGGTGTTTTATCTGGGGGAAGAGATTCCGGACGAGAAAAAGCCTTGTTAAATTTCCGTCAGAGAAACAGCGGGATCATTCGGATTTTGTTTTTGTTTCCGTACAATTGTGTCGGAGAAATCCCCGATTTCAGAAGCTGATGTGCCGTGATTTCCGCATAAGGAGAGAAAACAGCCCTGCCTGCAAGGTCTGGTTAATTGATTAACGATCGTTGATTTTTTTCTGATTCGTGTCAGACTAAAGGTATGAAAGACCAGGATATCAGCACATGAAAAATTAGGAGGATCTTCAAATGGGACTGCACGCGATCGACGAGGCGAAGAGATGTCTGAACTGTAAAAAACCAAGATGTATGGAGGGGTGCCCGATCCATACGCCTATCCCGGCGATGATCCGGTTGTTTCTTGACGGGCAGATGACGGAAGCGGCAGAGAGGGTCTTCGCCAATAATCCCCTGTCAGTCATCTGCTCTCTTGTGTGTGACCATGAAAAGCAGTGCGAAGGACACTGTATAAAAGGGATCAAAGGAGAGCCGGTGCATATCTCCTCCATCGAGAATTATATTTCAGACACATGTTTTGATAAAATGAAACTGGAAAAGATGCCGTGGAACGGAGGCAGGATCGGCGTGGTCGGCGCGGGACCGGCCGGGATCACCATTGCCATACTTATGGCATGCAGGGGATACCGTGTTACGATCTTTGAGATCCGGGAGAAGATCGGAGGAATCCTCAGGTACGGGATACCGGAATTTCGTCTTCCGAAGTCCATACTGGATCGGTATTATATAAAAATGAAGGAGCTGGGAATCTGTTTCCGCCCCAATTTTGCGCTGGGCGGCTCCACGGGAGTCCATGATCTGCTGAAGGACGGATACAACGCAGTGTTTATCGGTACAGGGACATGGCGTCCTTACCGGCTGAATATCCCGGGGGAGACTTTTGGAAATGTTCACTATGGAATCAACTACCTGAATAATCCGGATGTCTATGACCTGGGAGACCGGGTGGTCGTGATCGGCGCGGGAAACGCTGCGATGGATGTGGCGAGGACCGCCATCCGCAAGGGCTCCCGGTATGTTACGGTCTATTCTGTCACAGAAGTACCGGCAGCATCGCCAAAAGAGGTCGAGTATGCCAGGATCGATGGAGTGCAGTTTGAATTTCTCCAGACCGCGTCCCGGATCCTGGACGATGGAGTGATGATCTGTGATGTGGAATGGGATGACAGGGGTCAGCTGGTAAAACATGAAGAGACCGAAAAGTTTGTCCCGGCTGACAGTATTATTATCTCAATCTCGCAGGGGCCGCAGGATCGGATCGTCAACAGAGATAAAGAACTGAGGGTAGACGAACGCGGGCTTTTGAAGACAAATGAAAAAGGCGAGACCACTATGAAGGGGATCTTCGCCTCTGGAGATGTTGTCACCGGCGCCAAGACCGTAGTCGAGGCGGTAAAATGTTCGAAAATCATCGCAGATGCCATGGATGAATATGTGAAAGCTAGCCTTTCTTCATCTTCATCCTCTTGATGACTTTCAGTCTTGTGAACTCTTCCCTTTCCTTTTCTTCCAGTGCGTTGGTGATCGTGTATACAAGAGAAGAGTACATAGGGATCGTAATATTCTGAAGCGCATTGGCACGCTTCTGCGTCTTCTTGATATTGCTTGCCAGACGGTAGGCAGCGTTTTCTACCATGGAAAGCTTCACGGTCAGGTCTTTCACTTTGCGGAAAGCCTCCCTTGCCTTGTCAATGGATTCGTGGGTCGTGCTGAAAGAGTAAGTCGGTTTCCCGGCGTCCGGCACATATTTTACATGAGGGATCTCAGTCCCCATAATGCTCCGGGTCTGGATCGTAATAGAATTTTCGATCGGCACGGTATAAGCAAGAAGTTCTACATTACTGATACCGTTTTCAATATTCGCGCGCTGGAGACATTGATAAGCATAAGTAAAGGTCGTGTCGATCTCCTCCTGGATACTGCGGGCCTCGTCGATCAGGTCCATCAGTTCTCGGATGAGGATGTTTCTTTTTTTATCCATCAGGTCATAGCCCTGTTTTGCAAGCGCCAGCGAGTTTTTTGCAAGCATCAGATTTCCTTTTGTAGGAAATGTACGCGGATCCATAGAATCCCTCCTTAAAAAGTGTCATTCGATATAAGAGTGATATTATCCTTTCAGCCCTCTGGACTGTCTGTCCATATCTTCTATTACAATGTCGTAAATTTCACCGAGAGAAGCGCAGTATTCCAGTACTTTCCACGGCTCGTTCGTGTGGAAATGGATTTTGATCAGCTCCTCATCGCCCACGGCGAGAAGGCAGTCGCCCTTGAAATGTTCGGTAAAATATTCGCTGATCGCATCCTCATCCAGATCTTCCCCCTCGATGAGGAGCTGAGTGTCATATCTGTATTCCAACATAAATGTATCCTCCTTTTCGTGAATTCGCTTTGCTTATCCTTCTGTATATTTCAGATAAGAGATCAGTGCCTCTTCCGTCTCAGCCAGCAGCACCTGTGATTCGCCTGATTCATAGATGACGGTACCTTCCGGCAGGACAGTCGCGTCCCACTCCTGAAAATCATCCGTGACGCCGGAACGGCAGATCTCTCCGAGAACCTTGCCTTTCGCAAGAGACAGTTCGCCGACCCAGTCTATATCCAGGGCATTTACATATGCAGTGTCCTCATATACAAACAGATCGATATCCCTGTCAGAAGAATATAGGGATTCCGGAGAAGCATTTTCCGCTGTGGACGCAGTGTTCCCGCATCCGATGATACTGAAAGCGGAAAAAACGACAGAACACATCAGTACACAGAAGGGTTTCAGTCTGCTTCTGAAGAGTTTCCTGAGTTTCATTTCAGCACCTCCCGGTGTTCTTTGAGATTCGTTCCGTGAGCCGACAAAGTTATTTATGCAGGAGTCCTGACCTCGATCAGGTTTCCGTCTGGGTCATAAAAGCGGATCAGTTTCTGTCCCCACGGAAGTTCAGTCAATGGAGTCACATAATCCAGTGGCTCGTGATAACTATTTAGTTTCTCAATGAATTTATCCATATCTTTATCTTCGAAATAGAGTTCGGCGGAATGGCTCTGGAACATAACGTCCCTGCTGATCTCAGCTTTCCATAGAGAGATATCCTGAAGAACCAGACCTTCTGTCAGAATCACGTTGCCCTCCCGGGCAAGAACGACGTCCAGTCCAAATAGAGAATGGTAAAACTCTTTGGATTTTTCGACATCAGTAACCGCGATCAAAATGTTCTTTAATTTCATATGCAAGATCCTCCCGGGAGTGTGGCTAAAAAATCCCTCTGTTATATTTCAGCAGTGCGTAAACGATCATGATCAGCCCAATGACAGCCCCTGCAGATGTAATATAATACCAGTATTCCTGCTCAGAGATGCACTGGAGGATGCCCGTTATGATAATGCTGCCCCCGATGATCATGAGCGCACTTCCCGTCAGCCTGCCGTAAGGTTTCCTTTCATCAGGCAGGACCTTCCAGCGGTTGTATAAATGGATCAGCGAAAGGTTCCCGCGAAAGGTGGGAATGCCCCAAAATACGAGCACAGCTCCCATAAATATGAGAAAACCATAGTTCGATTCAGACATATAGCATACCTCCCATGCTAATAAAAAATTATATTTATATAAACAAAATCATGGGCTCCCCATAGCGAAACGGAATCATGATATAATTCTATCGTTACCGCCCCTAAACTGGTGACAGAAAGGGGGGCTTCTGGTTGGATGTATTCTTATCTTTTATTGTCGCTGTCATGGCTGGTGTGGTTAGCCACTGCATTAGCAAATGGCTCGATGGCGATAAATAGTCGGTAACGAGCCTATGGTCTAAGCCACCATAAATGAAAAGGAACAGAAAATCCCGGAGTCTGCATACTCCGGGATTTTCGTTGTCGCTTCTAGCGGACAATTCTTATCTTTTAGCCTACACATAATATAACATATGCCATAGGTGAAGTCAAGTATACCCGGTCAGAGTTAAATTTATACGAATGTTATTCCAACTATCTTAATTCAATCTCAGATTACCGCACCGGCTCATAATCGATCACGGATTCTTCATCTGTTGCCTCCAGCTTCATGATCACAGGCCTGAGTCCGTCATTGCAGCTGCAGATTGCCACTCCCGGCTTGCGGATCCAGTCACCATAATAGAACAGTTCCTTTCCCGCGCCGTGAGCCAGGGCAAACACATACTGATAGATCGCTTTCCATGCTTCGTCGCAGAATCCTTCCGGTTTTGCATAATCCGCATAGAAAACCTGTCCCTTTTTCATCATCGGACACGCTGTAAGCCCTTCAATCCCATATTCCTGCGCCAGATCCTCATCAAGTGTTGTCTTTAGTATCGTAATCTTAACTTTTTTCATTGATCATCATTCCTCGTCCATTGGTTTATAGTATTTCTCGAGTATCTTAGTATCCACCCTGTCAAGTTCTTCTTTCGGCAGACGTCCCAGCAGTTCCCATCCGAGATCCAGTGTTTCTTCCATGCTGCGGTTCTCTTCCTGTCCCTGTCCGATATAGCGTTCTTCGAATTCTTTTCCGAACTCAAGGTACTTTTTATCGATGGGTGAGAGTTCATCTTCTCCGATGACGGAGGCAAGGTTCCGGGCGTCTCCGACTTTCGCGTATGCGGAGAAAAGCTGGTTAGCCAGATCCTGATGGTCTTCCCTTGTATATCCCTCGCCGATGCCGTCTTTCATCAGACGGGACAGGGAGGGAAGAATATTGATGGGCGGATAGATGGACTGCCCGTGCAGCGGGCGGTCGAGCACGATCTGTCCCTCGGTGATATATCCGGTCAGGTCAGGAATAGGATGCGTGATATCATCGTTGGGCATGGTCAGGATCG
>CALWFS010000014.1 GCA_944377705.1 uncultured Mediterraneibacter sp.
GACGTCAGTTTGTCAACCACAACCTTTCCGCTGCTGTTCATCACCACGGTGCCGCCGTGATGTGTCTCATTGGAAACACCTCCGTATAGGGCTGCCCATTGCTGGTATCTGAGCATCCGTAGTTCCTGCCGATGGCCAGATAAAGGTAAGTGCTCCGACCATAAACTTCTTGCCAATTAAAGGTGTCTTCATCTTTTATATTTCCGTTTTTGTCTATATATCTGGACTTTGCCCACTCACAGAAACAATCTGTGCAATAGGCGCTGTTTCTTCCCCTGAAAAACTGGATATTTGTAATCGGGTTGGTGCTATATCCCTGTTCCTCCCGCTTGTTCCAATTCTCCCAATTTACGTCTTCTTCGTGCAGTACATAGATATATATATCCGGGGGCATGTCCGGGCACAGATCGCCCTCAGGATTACCGCGTTCGATATTGTTAACAGGGCGATACTTGCCGTAGTCTGTTTCGTATACTTCTGGCGGAGGAGTAGCCTCATCAAAAACAATCTGCATAATATCGTAGATCTTGCCGCTCTGAGCGGCCGGATAATCAGTTTCCGTTTCATAGGAATTGGCTTCCCAAGGTGTTTCGGGAATCTTCACAGCCAGATACATATACTTGTAAGGAGTATCAATATTTAAATTTATCGGGAAAAACTGATCGTAGGATATTCCTTGGTCATTCAATAACTTCTTCGCTCCATTTGTGTCGTAACCTGCCGTCAGGATCAGATCGCCCAGATAACTGCCCCTCACAGAATGAACGGCTTCCGTCGGCCATCTTGTGACAGGTTCATATTGGAGTGTGACTTTGTTTTGAACCGATTCCACCCAAAAATCCGGCCATTCTGCTCCAGAAAGGGAGCCGATGGACAGCTTGCTGTCCGCTTCCCCTTCAAAGGTGACCTGGGACGCAGGGTCCATAACGGTCAGGGTATCGATCCTGCTCTCTTCACCCACGGCATTAACCTTCACATGAACGTTATTCTCACCTCCGTCATAAGCGTCGGACACGGAAAGATCAAACAGCCTGCACCCATCGAGAGTGATCGAGTATTCATAATCTCCGACTGATTCCACATAAACCCAGCCCTTTTCGTATGGCCTAGCCTCCACAAACCATATTTCGTCCGAACGATCCACCCATGTAAGGACAACCTGTGTGTTTTCATCTATACGGCCCTGCTTTACGATATAGAACACATCCTTGCCCTTGATGTCATTTCTTTCTACCTTCTCCAGAGTATATCGATTCTCATTTATGGTGAGCCGGTGCGACCACATATCACAGAAGAGATACGTCTTTTGCGATGTGGTGAGCGTTGCCTTCCCATCGATGACCGTAACATTATATGCAGTCGGAGTAGGCTGGTCAATGGCCACCTCATAAGGCACAATCCCTTCCTCATCCGTGGGAGAATCCGGCAGCCAGAGAATAATCTCGCAGTTGTCGTTTCCGAACCGGGAAATATCCCAGTCGTCACCGTCCACAATGACAGTCGGACGCTTATTCTGATCACCGGAATTTGTCTCGCTTGGGTAAATCGTCACCGGATAGAGCTGCTCTCCGGCCGCGTTTGTCGGCGTCACGATATTGTCTTTCGTATGCAGACTGCCGCCCAAGATCTTCAGTGAACCACTTCCGAAAGAAGACAGAGCGCTGCCACCGGCACCCACGTTCTGTGCGCTAAAGCCGCCGCTGCTTTTATTTTCGCCTCCGCAGGCGGCAAAAACCAGACCGCCGCTTATGGTCACATCGGCGCCTCTGCCGCTGAGATTGGGTACGAGGCTGTCCTGAACACCATCCGCAGCCTGCCGCAGACGGTCAGTTGCAGTCCCCGCCTGCCCGGATCCTCCTAGTAAGCCTGATTTGCCGCTCTTGGCAGTAGTGGCTGTTTTTCCCTCATAGGTATATTGCAAAAATCGAGGATCTGTGCCATCCGCTCCGGGTCCTCCACCGTATCCCTTCAGTTTTTCCTGATCCTCTGCCGAAGGTGTTTTGAAACGGACACTCCCGGTCGATGTGACGGAAAGCTGACCGATGCTGGCAGCTCCGGCCCCGCCGCCTCCACCGCTGACATAGCCCAGACCACCGGCCCCGCCGCCTCCGCCTGCAGCGCACCAGGTTTCCGGAATGTATACCACCAGCGCGGTTATAACAATGATCGCATATGCGTCATCCCTACCACCCTGACCACCGGCAGCACCTCTTTTACCTGCGGCTCCACCGGAACCAATGCCTGCGGCAGGATATCCGCCTCCGCCGCCTCCGCCGCCTCCGGCTCCGCCTTCATAAACAACTTCCGCATCGTTGTATGAGGCAAGCATATAAAAACCATTGCTTTGCTTTACCTCGCCAACCCGCCTGGCGTCTCCACCGTCAGCTCCTGCTCCGCCTTGACCGCCTTTTCCACCATTGGCATAAACTAAAAGGCTTTTATCGTCAATGGTAATGGAGCCGGCATGCGGTTTTAGATCGTGGGTGCCGCCTTTTCCTCCAATCCCGGCGCCCGCGCCGCCTCCTCCAGCGCCTCCCACGGAATTGGAAAACCCATTTGGCGTAGTGCCTCCATCCAGGCCGTTGCCCGCATTGCCGCCCGTAGCGTTCAGGACACCACTGCCCTTTAAGTTCAGGCTGGAGCCTTCAGGCACTTCAATACCTGCACCGCCGCCGACTGATACATAGATGTTTCCGGAATTAACCGCAAAATCCGCATCGCCGCCGGTGACATTCACAGTACCCTCAATGATCAGCGTGGCGTTTTTCTCAATATAAACCGCTGACTGCCCCTTTGCGCCGGTAATCGTGACGTTTCTCAGGGTCAGCGTCGCGCCGTCCCTGACAATGACGGCAGCGCTTCCTTCCTTGCCATTGATCGTCCGGTCGCTTAAGGTCTGTTCGCCGGCTTCAATGGTGACGGTTTCCGTATTCTCGGTCTCCTCCGCCTGAGCGGTCAGGCCGGCAAAAGGCGCAAACGGAATCGTCGTTGCCAGCAGCGCCGCCGCCAGCAGCAGGGACAGGCTCTTTCGTTTCCATCTGTGTGTCATCATCCCACCTCCAAAGTTAATTTGACCTCGCTGCCGTTAAGCAGAGTCAGACTGTCGTCCATCTTATAGCACTCGTATTTCAGGATACTGTTTTCGTATGTACCCGCCGAAACCGTTTGACTGAGCGTGATTTCATACAGTCCCTTGCCCGGAGCGATCATCTTGGACTTCCAGATCTCCGTCCCATCCGGCAGGAGCAGACTCATTACAAAGTAGCAGCCGTTGACCTCCGGATTATAGAGGTTCACGTTCTGCTGTGCCTGATCGGCTTTTAATGCAATCGATTTGTAGCCCGGGATAGCGATCCCCGCCTGACCGTCCCCGGCCTGTGGCTCACTGTCCGGCTGCTCGCCCAGCCAGTCTACGGCGTTTCCGTCCAGATCCGGCTGCCTGACCGGTTGTTCACTGCCAAACCAGTTATTCCAGTTCAAACCTACAATCACGCCTCCTGCCACCAGTAGCAGGACAATGATCACAATGACTGCCAGTTTTTGTTTCGTCAATACGATTCCTTGTTTTTTTGCCATGTGTATACCTCCGAAAGCTGCTGTACAAGCAGGGGGCTTTATCCTTTGGAGAGCGCCAAAGGATAAAGGAAATATTCCCCACGATTTTTTCTTCGCTTTAATATAGCTTGTCAAATTCATTGTATCATAAGGATCCGTTTTATAAGCGTGTCGTTTACGCCGAAAACACGGTCGTTTACGCAGAAAATCCCTTTTCAGCTTGTAACTGGGATCAGTTTCATATAAACTAAATTTATCAATTTGCTGAATGGAGGATGTGGATACATGAAAAAAGTAACTCGTTGGATCTGTCCCCTGATCTTCCTTGCGCTGTGCGCTGCTGTCATCTGGTTTCTGCGCCTGTTTACGGTGACAGACAAAGAGATGACATATATTGACTGGCAGTCCGCCGTCCAGATTGGGGAGGACGGTGCGGAAACGCCTTATGCACTGGACGATGCTTTCACCACTATGCCAGAGCAAGACAGGTCTTTTCGGTTTACAGCGATTTTGCCGGAAGGGCTGGGCAGCGGATATCTGATGTTTGAAACTTCCGGCTTGGAACTGTCCGTATCCCTGAACGGTGAGGAAATCTATTCTTCCGCCGCTGTGCTGCCGGAAGGGACGCTCGGTATGTCGTCAGCAAATATCCCTCTCCAGGAGGATGCCACCGGGGAACTGACAGTGACCTGTACGATTTTGGATAACATGAACACTGTGTTCCCGCCGCTTTTACGCTTTGTTCCCACTGGGGCAGATCAAGCCCAGTCGATGTCCTACGCCAATCTGTTCGGGATTCCTGCAGGAATTACCTCAGTGGCTTTTCTTCTGGCAGCCGGGTTGTTTTTATTGAGCATTGTTCGCAAAAAGGTGGAGTGGAGCCTGATTCCCTTGTCAGTGGCTCTTTTGAGTCTGACCGCCTATCGGCTGATTCCAAGCTGCGGCTATTACTTTCTGCCGGAAGCGGCGATGCGGATTTTCAGCTGGCAGGGTCTTTCCTGGCTGGCGCCTTTGGCTCTGATCGTCTATCTGGCGATGAACCGACGCCGCGATTTCTGGAAGATGCTGGGCATTGCGGCGGCATGGAGCGCCGGGGCGCTGCTGGCGGGCTATCTGATTTCCCTGGCGGGCGGCTGGTATCTTTCCTATTATATCAACATGTCGGTTTCTGAGCTGTTCCAGTTTGGCATCTACAACGGTCTGCTCTACTGGTTCACCCTGTGGCTGGCGTTGGCGTGCGTGCTGATTTCGGCCTACTGGCTTATGTGTTCCTTTATGTGGCAGCAGACACAGACGCACACACTGGAAATGAAAAACCGGCTCATTCTGGACAGCTACCATGCCATTGAGCAGAAAATGCGGGACAGTGCAGCGCTCAGACATGAATTCCGACACCAGGTCACCACTTTGGACGCGTTATATCAGCAAAGGGATTTCGATGGGCTGGGCCGTTTTCTCAACGACCTGAAGCAGCAGGAAGCAAGACTGGTCCAAACACAGTTTACGGAAAACTTTACCGTCAACGTCATTTTGCAGGACGCCGCCTCTCGTGCTGTGAAGGCGAACGTCGCTTTCGACGCGCAAGTGCATATTCCTGAGGGGTTGACGATCCCGGAAAACGACCTGTGTACATTATTGATGAATATGCTGGACAATGCGCTGGAGGCATGCGGACGGGTGAAAAAAACAGAAGATCGTTTTATCCGATTCCATGCAGAAGTGAAAAACGGCTTTCTGGCAGTCAAATGCGAAAACCGTTATGACGGCAGCTTAAAAGAAGACAGACACGGCAGGCTGCAAACCACCAAGCCGGATGCGGAAGCCCACGGTTTCGGACTGTCGCAGATGTCCGCTATCGCGGGAAAATATCACAGCCTGCTGGATATCAGCCATTCTGAAGATCATATTTTTGTTGTGCAGACGGCGCTGAAGCTGCCCAAAGAAAAAGAAAAATGAAATGGAAAGAGCCGGAAAACATACTATTTTCCGGCTTTTTTCTATCGTTTTTCACTTGTTTCATTCCTGTCAAAGGTACGTCTTTTCATCATTTCATCCGGATCAGCTTATTGATTCATATAGCGGATAAAGGCGCTTTGAAGGGATTTATAATAAGCGCGGCCAATAGGAACGCCCACGCCGCCCCGCAGAGAAAGCTCTGTCCGGCCGATTTCTTCCACATAGGCCATGTTTACCAGATAACTGTTGTGACACCGGCAGAATTGATTCGGCGGCATTTGTCTTTCAAACTCGGTCAGGGAAAAAACACAGGTGCGGTCCCCCTCCGTCTGATGTATGATGATATTGTGGTTGTAGCTTTCAATGTATCGTATCTCCGACAGCGTCAGGCTGACCGTTTTGCTGCCGATCCGCAGTACGGCAGTTTTGGGCTTGTGATTGAGTTCCCAGTCGGTACGCAGCGCAGCAGACAGCGCTTCGCGGCTGACCGGCTTTAACAGGAAGTGGATCGGCTGCACACTGTATCCCTGGGGCAGATAATCCTCGCAGCCGGTGACAAAGATGATGCTTACCCGGTCGCCGCGCTGGCGTAAGGACTGCGCCAGTTCCATACCGGTCAGACCCTCCATCTGAATGTCCAGAAGCAGCAGATCGAAAGGATTGTTTTCTGCCTCCAACAGATTTTCCAGTTCCTGTGCCGACGAAAAATCCATAATGCTGTGTTCGACGCCGATTTCGTTCAATACCTCTCGGCAGAGAGAATGCAGCTGTGCCCGAATCGTGTCGTTGTCCTCGCAGATTGCCAGTCGGTATGCGTTCATTCTCTTACCTCCTTCAGACCAATACTCTTTTGTTGATGAAATCGATGTTAAACGATAAGCATCGCATCCCCGAAACTGAAGAACCGGTATCTCTCCTTTACTGCCTCCCTGTAGGCGGCAAGCACATGCTCCCTGCCCGCCAGCGCCGACACAAGCATGACCAGCGTTGATTCCGGCAGGTGGAAATTCGTGATCAGGGCATCCAGTATCTTAAACTGATACCCCGGATAGATGAAGATATCCGTCCAGCCGCTGCATTCCTTCAGCCTTCCGTTTTCGTCAGCCGCCGATTCGATTGTCCGGCAGCTCGTTGTTCCCACGCAGATCACGCGCTTCCCATTCTCTTTCGTGCGGTTGATCTTCTCTGCTGCTGCCTTGTCAATCATATAGAATTCTGAGTGCATGTGATGGTTTTCCACATCATCTACTTTCACCGGGCGGAAAGTCCCCAGCCCTACATGGAGCGTCACATGGGCGATATCCACACCTTTATCCCGGATCTTCTCCAAGAGCTCCGGCGTAAAATGAAGTCCCGCCGTGGGCGCCGCCGCGGATCCCGGATGTTCCGCATACACTGTGTTATACCTGTCCTTGTCTTTCAGCTGATGCGTGATGTAAGGCGGAAGGGGCATCTGCCCGAGCCGGTCAAGGATCTCCTCAAAGATCCCCTCATATTCGAAGTGGATAAGACGGTTTCCTTCATCCACAATATCCACGACCTCTCCTACGAGAAGTCCGTCGCCGAAGCTGATCCTTGTTCCCGGTTTTGCCTTGCGCCCCGGCTTCACCAGTGTCTCCCACACATCGTCTGCGCCCCGCTTCAAAAGCAGGACCTCAATCTTCGCGCCTGTCTCTTCTTTTGCCCCGATAAGCCTCGCCGGGATTACCTTTGTATCATTAATGACCAGACAGTCCCCCGGGTCCAGATAGTTCACGATCTCCCGGAATACATGATGCTCCGTCTCTCCAGAATTCTTGTCCAGAACAAGGAGCCTGGAAGAAGAGCGGTCTTCGAGCGGATCCTGGGCGATCAGCTCTTCCGGAAGATCATAATAAAAATCACTTGTTTTCACTCAATTTATCCTTTCTGTCTGACAATTCTACCCAATGGGGTCAGACCCCTTTTAAAAGGGGTCTGACCCCGTTCACACATTTTTCACATTTCACTGTCTCAATTCAATTCCCAGCTCTTCAAGCGCTCCGAGTATCTTCTTCATCGCAGAGGTCACATCCGCCTCTTCCAGTGTCCTGTCCTTCGCACGGAATACGATCGTGTAAGCCACAGATTTGTATCCTTCTTTGATCTGCGCGCCCTCGTACAGATCAAACAGACGGAAACTCTCCAGGTAAGCGCCGCCCTTCTTTTCAATGACTTCCTCGATCTGTCCCACAAGGATAGCTTTTGGAACGACCATGCTGATGTCTCTTGTAACAGACGGATATTTTGCAATTCCGGTATACTTTCTGTCAAAGGTTGCGTAGGGCAGGATCTCTGGCATATCGATCACGGCGACATAAGCGCGCTCCCCGATGCCGTAAGTGTCTGCCACCTCTGGATGCACCTCGCCCAGATAGCCGACGACCTTGCCATCGTAGATGATATTTGCCTGGCGTCCCGGATGGAGATACGGCTTCCCGGCATTGGGATCATATTTCTCTCTGCCTTTCATGCCGATCTTCTCGAAGAATTCTTCCACCACGCCTTTCATGGTAAAGAAATCTCCATCGCCGTACATTCCGAGTGTAAACTGCATCCTCTCCTCCGGAAGCTCTGTCAGCGGCAGTGTTTTCGGAAGATAAATATTGCCCAGCTCATACAGGCGCACGTCTTTGTTTCTCCGGTTATAATTCGTAGCAAGGGATGTAAGCATTCCGTTTAAAGATGTAGTCCTCATGACGCTGTAGTCCTCTCCCAGCGGGTTCATGATCTCTACCACATTACGCAGCGGAGAATCCGCCGGGATGAGCAGCTTGTCAAATACTTTCGGGCTTTCAAATGAATAGGTCATTCCCTGGCTGAATCCGCAGAATTCCGCGATATCTCTCGCCACCTGCTCGATCCTCAATTTAAAGGAGAGCTTTCCTGTGGTGGCTTCGCCTGTTGGCAGTGTAGTCGGAATATTGTCATATCCGTAGAATCTTGCCACTTCTTCCGCAAGATCTGCGAGGCGGAACAGGTCATGCCGGAAAGTCGGGGCAATGACTTCCTTTGTCTGTGCGTCATACTCGAGATCAAGCATCTTGAAATATCCGAGCATCTCTTCCTCCGGGATATCCGTACCGAGCAGCTCATTGACTTTCTGAGCGTCAAACGGTACTCGCACCGGTTCTTTCTTCTTTCCGTAGACATCCACGATCCCGCCTACGACTTCTCCTGCTCCCATCTCCTCAACGAGCTGGCACGCGCGGTCGATCGCTGCCTGCGCGTTGTTCGGGTCAAGCCCTTTCTCAAATTTCGCAGAGGCGTCTGTCCTCAGACCGATTCTCTTGCTGGACTTACGGATGTTTACTCCGTCAAAGCATGCTGCCTCAAACAGCATGGTCTTTACATCATCTGTGATCATGGAGTTCTCTCCTCCCATGATCCCGGCAATGCCGATCTCCTTCTCGCCGTCGCAGATCATGAGCACGTTCTCGTCCACTGTCCGCTCCTGTCCGTCCAGTGTTGTGAACTTATCCCCATTTTTCGCCGTCTTTACGATGATATGGCGGCCCGCAATGGTATCCAGATCATAGGCGTGCATAGGCTGACCATACTCTTCCATCACATAGTTGGTGATATCCACCAGGTTATTGATCGGGCGGATGCCCACGGAAGCCAGCCTTCTCTGCATCCACTCCGGGGACGGCCCTATCTTGATATTCCTGACCACCCTCGCGCAGTAACGCGGGCAGAGCTCTGTATTTTCGACCGTCACTTTTACATAGTCATTTACATCCTCATTGTTTCCTGTCGCTGTCACGACCGGAGGCTTGAATTCCTTGCGGAATGTGGCCGCAGCCTCCCTCGCGATCCCGATCACGCTGAAGCAGTCCACGCGGTTGGATGTGACTTCATACTCAAATATCGCATCGTCAAGCCCAAGCGCTTTTACTGCGCTCTCTCCGACGACTGCGTCCCCCGGGAAAATATAAATACCGTATTCCGGAGCCTCCGGGTACATTTCCCTGGTAGATCCCAGCTCCTCGATAGAGCACATCATACCGCAGCTCTCTACTCCGCGGAGTTTTCCTTTTTTTATCTTCACGCCGCCTTCGACCTTCTGTCCCGGCTCATGGCCTCCCGCAACGCGTCCTCCGTCCAGGACCAACGGAATCTTATCTCCTTCTTTCACATTCGGAGCGCCGGTCACGATCTGGATCGTCTCTGTACCGATATTTACCTGGCAGACGATCAATTTGTCTGCATCCGGATGCTTTTCGATCTTGTCGATCTGCCCGATCACGATCTTGTCAAGATCTGCATCCAGCCTCTCATATCCCTCAACCTTTGTCCCGGACAGCGTCATCGCATCCGTATATTCCTGCGGGGTCACGTCAAGATCCGGAACATATGCTTTTATCCATGATAATGAAGTATTCATATCTCTAACCTTTCCTTCCTTCTATTTCCTTAATCGGTCGTTTTCTTAAAACTGCTTCAGGAACCGTATGTCATTTTCATACAGAAGCCTCATATCATCGATCTCGTATTTCAGGAGCGCGATACGTTCAAGACCCACACCGAACGCGAATCCACCGTACTCCTCCGGATCGATCCCGCACATTTCCAGCACATGGGGATGCACCATGCCGCAGCCCAGGATCTCGATCCAGCCGGAGCCCTTGCAGAAACGGCATCCCTTGCCTCCGCATTTGAAGCAGCTCACATCCACCTCGGCGCTTGGCTCCGTGAATGGGAAATGATGCGGACGGAACTTTGTCTTCGTCTCTGGACCGAACAGCTCCTTTGCAAATACCTCCAGTGTTCCTTTCAAATCCGCGAAGGAAATATTTTTGTCAATGACAAGTCCCTCGATCTGGTGGAAGGAAGGCGAGTGGGTCGCATCCACCTCGTCAGAGCGGAACACCCTTCCCGGAGCGATCATGCGGATCGGCAGTTTGCCCTGCTCCATCACACGCGCCTGAACAGGAGAGGTCTGGGTGCGGAGCACGATGTCTTTGTTAATGTAAAATGTATCCTGCTCGTCCTTTGCCGGATGGTCCGCCGGAATGTTCAGCTTCTCAAAGTTGTACTCATCATACTCTACTTCCGGTCCTTCCACGACCTCATATCCCATTCCGACGAAAATGCGCTCCACTTCCTCCAGCGCAATGGTATTGGGATGCCTGTGTCCCATGATATTCTTCTTTGAAGGCAGGGTGACGTCGATCACTTCTTCCTTCATCTTCTGCTCACGGATGGCTTTCTCCATCTTTGTCTTTGACTCTTCCAGAAGCGCTTCAATGGCAGCTCTCGTGTCATTGACCATCTGACCGACTTTTGGCCTGTCTTCCGGAGCAACATCCTTCATTCCTTTTAACACCGCCGTCAGCTCGCCCTTTTTCCCCAGGTATCTGACACGCACGTCATTGAGCTTCTCCGGAGCGTCTGCCGCCTGTATCCGGGCAACTGCCTCCGCCTTGATCTGTTCCAGTTTTTCCTTCATCTTACCTTTTACTCCTTTCCCGTATAACTCCCATCTATCCGTACATACACTGCTGTGTATCGGGCTGCGCGGTCTTTTGCATTACACAGAAAAAGCCCCGTCCCTGCAATAGGGACGAGGCTGTAAAACCCGCGGTACCACCCTGTTTCCCACGCTGAAAACGCGCGGGCACTCGGTATGTGTAACGTACAATCTACGGCGCAGTCTACGGATCCGACCTGCGGATCGTTCAAAAGCGCAGCTAACGTGGGAAATTCGATTGCCATCTGAACTAAAGAAAACTTTCAGCCGGTGATTTTCTCTCTCTGATAGAAAATGGGTCTCTACTTTACACGATCATAGCCTTTTTCAGAATTACTACTTCATTTTATCATATGTTTTCAGTTTGTCAACCCCGATGACCGCTCTTTCATTCATGCTTTCTCCCATACTCGTTCTTTCGCTGTCCGGTATATCCATACCCTTCCAAAATAGCATTGATCTCCCCGCCGAGAAGGATAATGTACATACACACATACAGCCACAGCAGGATAAGGATCAATGTTGTCATGCCTCCATACATACTGGAGAATCCAGTAAAGATATCCAGATAGACAGAGAAGAAAAACGAGATCAGCAGCCATCCGCATGCTGTGAACACGGCTCCCGGGAGCTGTCTGCGCATAGTCGTCTTCGCTCCATGCCCTCGGTTCGGCAGAAATTTGTACACAAGATCCCAGAAGATCGTCAGGACGACAAGCGTGACAAAAGTCCGGATCCGCATGATAAAGTCCACTACCTTGCTGAGGAATGGGATATACTCATATACCATCACGCTGATACTGTTCCCGAAGACAGAGATGATCAGCGAGAGCATAATCGCCAGAAGGAACAGGACTGTATATACTGACGCTCTGATCCTCAGGTAAAAATAATTTCTTGTCTCTGTATTTGAATAGATACAATTCAATCCTGATGTGACCGAAAGCACGCCTTTTCCCGCTGACCAGAGCGCCACGATCACGGTAAGCGGAATGAATCCGTCCGATATACTGTAAACCTGGATCACAATGCTGCGGATCAGCCAGGAAACAGAATCCGGGAATACCGGAAGAATTGCATTGAGCACGTCATTCATAGTCACATCCGTATATTGGACCATGGTTATCAAAAGGAGAAAAATAGGAATTAATGACAGCACAAAAAAATAAGCTGCCTGAGCCGCATAGGCACCTGTATGGTGGGAATTGACTGTCTCTAAGATCTTGAGGATCTGCTCTTTGACCTGTTTTCTCTTTTCCATACTATCCCCCTCTGAAACTCTGACGGTTTTCGTATCGAAAAAACTTCCGCCTTTTTAAGCGGAAAAAGCGGCCGTACAAGACGACCGCCTTTATCTTTCGTAGTAACCCAAAATGCCGGTCCTGTATTTTGAGTCCTAGCCGCAGCCAGGTGGGCAACCGCATCTGCTTTTCTGTCGTCCACTGCATATCGGAGGCCTGACATATTACAGAAATATAGGAATCCCGTTTAAATAAATGTAGGTTCAAAATTACAGGGTTGTCGCACATCCCAGGTTGACTTTCCTATTTACTCTACAAGTATTATACTCCGGTTGCAGGCTTTTTACAACTGATTCTTTTTTCCAGTGATCCTTTGTCTGTAAACTTCCAAATATATGTGTTACAATCAAATGATTAAAAAATGAGGATAAACTCACTTTGTCTAACACATGAGATTATCGTAAATCAAAGTTTAATTCTGTCAATTAGTGGCTCCTTTTGATTTTTACAATAAAGACTCATAGCAAATATAACATCTATAACAAGTAAAATCACAGCCACAAACAGTAATTGTTTCCACGGATATACAAATCTGAAATATAACAATTTCTGCTTAATAAGAGTTCCTAAAATGTAAATTATAATAGTACCTATAGAAAGTACTCCTGCCATAGTAATTATCCAGTAACAAAATCCCTCCAGAAAAATCATTTTCCATAGCTGATTTTTAGTAAGACCGATACTTTCCATAATTGCCAGTTCTCTTTTTCGTGCAGCATGATCAGCTACAATAGTATTCGTAAAGTTCATAATACCTACTAATAATATGATCAGCGTTAAAGATGCCAATATGACATTGCCGGTCTGTATCCTATTTTGTTCAGCTTCAAGCAATGTATAATTTTCCTCCAGATAATAGGAATCCATCTGTCCACTTCTCACATTTTCTCTTTGAACAATCTGTGAAAGTTTTTGATTAACAAACTGTTCCTGTCCCTCCTCAGTATAAAATGACACATCAAAAACTTTTTTAGGGAACTCCAATTTCTGGAAAGCTTTTTCAGTCATGATAAAATAATTAATATTATTCCCCATAGAAGTCGTTGATAATTTTGGAAAATACTTCGCTGTACAATCAATATATCCCGCACATTCTAAGGGAGCCTTTTTATACATATCTAAATTGCCGCTATTATCATAAGCTTGTAAAGAATAAAAATGTATCGGCATTCCTATAACATCTTTTGCTTGATCATCTAAAACTTGAGACATTTCATGATAATGCAGCAAGACACACCCCATTCCATTTTTTAAGCTGTCAGTGTCTACTGATAAATCGTATTTATCCACATATTCTTCTAATTCCTCCACATAGCTTTCATCTACTACTTGTATAGTTGCAAATGCCAATTTATCTGCCGAAACATCTATGGAATTTTTTCTTGGCTGTAGGGCCTCATCTTCGTCAAAATTGATCAGCGCATAGCTGCCTGTGACATTATTTATAGTCTCTGTGTCAATACCATCAATTTCATAAATATTATTCAGCATTTCACTTGACATTATCTGTGTATTGTCGTTAATTTCATCCGGAACTTTCTCTGGATACCGAAATATCCCTGTCAATATACCGACTTTAAAATCAGGATTTTGCTGATAATTATTTCTAAGATCTATACCCGTCATGATCACTGCCGACCCTAAAGCTGTTATCCCTCCCAAAATTAAAGATAAAGAACTGATCAAAAGCCGCTTCTTCGATTTTGTAACATTCCTCCATGCCATATGGAATAATGAAATATCATCTGTCGATTCAATGATCGTTTTACGATATTTAGTATCAGCTTCAGTATATTTTAACGAATTTATTGCATTCCATTTTATAACTTGACGTAAAGCCACACTTGTTGCCAGAAAAGTAGTAAGCGATATTATGAAAATAGATAGAGCAAGATAAATGGGATAAACCGTATTCACGTCACAACTGCCGTATCCCTGCATAAACAGTCTTTGCAATACTTCCCTCAGAAACACAAATACTACACTGACACTGACAATACTTCCCAGAAAAACACCTTTTAAAATGTTCCATGTATTTTGTCTATACGCAATCCTCTTAAGTTGTTGATCTGTAGTTCCGATCACTTTCAAAAGTCCGTATTCTTGAATGTCCTTTGCCGCGGAAATTGAGACTACATTATAGATAAGCATAAATGCACATGCAATCACCAACAATCCACAGCCAACAGCAATTGATATACTTCCTGTAAAACCTTCTACACTTTGTAGTACCATCGGATTTTCGCTGAAAACCTGTTGCGAGTCATATTCCATATCAATATCAAAATATAGACGTCTTTCCATGTCTTCTCCGCTATCCAATGATGATTGGACTGCCATTATTTTATCAACCGGGAAAAGAGTAATATCATTATCATCAAGAAAAGCATGTGAAACATATGCTTCTGGTATATTAATAGACGGATCTATATAATCTGTATAATATCCTGTTAATATCAATTCTTTAGTTTCTTTTTTGCCTTCTATTTCAATAGTAATGTCTATAGCCTCACCCAATTTAGGATGTTCAATGCCCATTTGCTGTAAACTTCTTAATGGAAACATAATCTCATTTGCTTTTTGTGGATAAGAGCCATGGATATCCGTATAGGCAGGCTTTAACATTTTTTCGTAAGCATTATCATCAACATAAACCAGGCTGCCATTCCATTTATCCTGATAGTGTCCTTCCATTACAGTCTTTTTCAATCCCACCTCAGAGATATATGCCAATGATTTCATTTGATCCAATTGTTCTTCGCTGCCATTTTCCAAAGAAATCGTGGCCGAAGTTCCCATCCCCCGGATATCGATCAAATAATCTGCTCGTATTTTCCCACTGGCAATAGAAAATGCCGCATACAATAAAAACAATGACACTGCTATAGAAATAATCAATATTTCATTTCTTCGTCTATTTTTTTTATAGTATACTTTGGCTAATTCCTTTTCCACCGTCTTATTGTTATTTCTTATTTCCATATAACCATTCCCTTCAGCAAATCTTTCCATCTTCAAGCCTTATTATCTGATCTGACATTTGGGCGATCTCATCGTTATGTGTAACAACCATTAGTGTCTGATGGAACTTTATTGAAAGAAATTTCATTAGTGATATAACCTCAACTCCAGTTTTAGAATCCAGGTTTCCTGTTGGCTCATCTGCTAAAACGATCGCAGGTCTGGTAATCAATGCTCTTGCGACAGCTACTCTTTGCTGCTGCCCGCCAGATAATGTATTCGGCAGCTGGTATACCTTATCTTCTAATTTTAAGCTTTTCAAAAGCAACTCAACATAATCATGATCTATACTTTTGCCGTCTAATTTTAATGGAAGCGTTATATTTTCATAAACATTTAATACAGGGATCAAGTTAAAATTTTGAAACACAAATCCTATATTTCTTCTTCTAAAAATTGTCTGCTCATTCTGTGATAAATCTGATAGCCTAAAACCTCTGATAAATATTTCGCCTTCCGTCGGCGTATCTAACGCACCAATTAAATTGAGCAAAGAAGTTTTTCCGCTTCCAGACGCACCAATGATAGAAACAAAAGATCCCTCTTCTATACTGAGGTCAACGCCATTTAAAGCATATACTTTATTAACTCCCATATTATATATTTTTTTCAGATTTTTAGTCTCCACTATGATCATCTTTATTTCCTCATCTTTTTTTAAATAGATGATATCAAATAAATATCTCAAAAGAGTAACAAAAAAGGGAACTATTTTCAAGTTCCCACTTTCGGAAGAAAAATTGATACTTTTAATCCCTGCTCTTTTCTATTAACTCTCATAAAACCATCATGGGCGGCTATAATCTGCTTGGTGATAAACATCCCCATCCCGTACCCTTCCTGGCCTGAAATGTTATTTCCCCGGTAATATAATTGAAAAATTTTATTTTCCTCTCCAGGTTCTATGCCGACTCCATCATCTTCAACACTTATCTCCGTAAACATTTCGGTATCATCCAAGAGTATTTGCACCCGAGATCCTTTGGGTGAATATTTTATACTGTTATCTAACAAATTATATACACCTTCGCATATCCAATTTCTGTCATGCGTTATCATATAATCGATTTTCTTCTTTTCCTTGATCTCTATATATATTTTTTTGTCTTCAGCTGCTTTATAAACTTGAAATACAGCTTCGGCAACTGTCTCTTTTAGATCTTGTGTAAATTTATGTATTTGAATGATCCTATTTTCCAGACGCGCGGCAACTATAAATTTCTCTACAAGAAATTTTATTTTTTGTTCCGCTGTTTCCACAGAACGAATATAATTTTTCTTTTCATTTGCTGAAATTTTTTCATCATTAACCAGCGCCAAATATGTTTCCATGTTTGCCAGAGGTGTCCTTAATTGATGTGAAATTTCCGCCAGCAACTGTTTAATGTCATCCCGCTCTTTTTCTATTTGATCTTTATTTGCCGTATTGATTTCATTGATACGAAATATCTGCATTCTTATCTTGTCCAGTAATGTATCTTTATTTATACTATCATACTGAAGTGACTTTCCTTGCAGAATTTGTTCCAATGTATTAGATATCGATGATAAGTCTCTGCTGAATTTTTCTTTACTCAATTTAAAATGAACGATCAAAACGATAAACAGCAGACAAAGAAGGAGCAAGACAATCCATTCATGATTTAAAAATAAAAGCACTGCCACAGATAATGCCATGGTCACTTCTAGACATTTTATCACTCTTTCCTTCATAGCTACTCTCCAAATGTATATCCCACTCCAAATACGTTTTTTATATAAACCGGTGCTTTCGTATCAACTTCAATTTTTTTTCGTAATCTATTTATAACTACAGTCACAACGTGCTCATCAACAAAATTTTCATCTATATCCCAAATTTTATGTAATAATGTCTCCTTCGTAATAATTTTACCCTTGTTAGCAGTTAAAACTTCAAATATTTTCCATTCTTTTGATGTAAGTTTTATTTCTGTATCCCGAATCCACACTTTCCGTTTTTCATGATCAATTTTCATTTCTTTATAATATAAAATACCCTCATATTCTATATTTCTTTTAAGAATTGTTTCTAATTTCTTCTGGAGGATTTTAGGCGAAATGGGTTTTGTAATATATTCCTCGCATCCTGTATCATATCCTTTAAGGATATCTTCTTCTTCATCTTTAGCCGTCAGAAAAACAACAGGAATTTTTTTATTGACAGACAAACGCCGTATAAAATGTAATCCGGATTCTCCTGGCAAGCCAATATCTGCAATGATAAGATGTATATCAGCTTCTTTTAAATATTTTTCAGCTTCTGCACTATTAAATGCTTGAAAGACTTTATAATTCTCTTTCTCGAAATAAATACATAGTGCATTATTCATATCTAAATCATCTTCTATGATCAATAACGTAGTCATCTCATTTACTCTCTTGTCTCGCTCCGCCGCAGAATATCGTACACGTCCGGCGTCTCGCTCAGCTCTATCCACAGCACCTGCTTTGAGTGGGGCGCGCTTTCCTGCTCTTCCCCATCTTCATTGAGGATCCTTTTTACTTCCACTTCCACATTATCCCCACAGGGCTTCATGATCTCTATGGTCTCTCCCACAGAGAATTTGTTCCGCTGCTCGATCCGGCAGAGCCCATCTTTTATCTCGCCGGCAATACCGAGATAGGTATATTCTTTATTATATGTGTTGCTGTCATAGATCTGTGTGGTTTCATCCGGCTTTCCGAAGAAAAAGCCTGTGGTAAACTGCCGGTAAGTACAGTTGGATATCTGGTCAAGATACCATGGCATATTCTTCCGGTACAGCTTTGGATCCTTCTTGTAATCGTCAATGGCCTTTCTGTATGTGCGCGCTACTGTCGCCACATAGAGGGCCGTCTTCATGCGCCCTTCGATCTTCAGGCTGTCAATTCCCGCGTCGAGCAGCTCCGGGATATGCTGGATCATGCACAGATCTTTGGAATTGAAAATATAGGTTCCCCTCTCATTTTCATAAACCGGCATGTATTCGCCCGGCCTTGTCTCCTCCACCACTGCATATTTCCAACGGCAGGGATGGGTGCAGGCTCCCCGGTTGGCGTCCCGCCCGGTGAAATAATTGCTCAAAAGGCAGCGCCCGGAATAAGCCATGCACATCGCTCCGTGGACAAAGGTCTCGATCTCCAGATCCGCGGGGATATTCTCCCTCAGCTCTTTCAGCTCCTCCATGGACAGCTCCCGGGCGGACACGACCCGGCTCGCACCCTGGCGGTACCAGAAATTATAGGTCCCATAATTCGTATTATTAGCCTGGGTGCTGATGTGCCGTTCGATCTCCGGGCACACCTCTTTTGCAATGTCAAACACACCCGGATCCGCAATGATCAGGGCATCAGGTCTTATCTCTTTTAACTCTTCAAAATACTGACGTACGCCGGGCAGATCGTGATTGTGCGCCAGGATATTTGCCGTGACATAGACCTTCACGTCATGGGCATGGGCAAATCTGATCCCCTCCTTCATTTCTTCCATAGAGAAATTCTTTGCCTTTGCCCTCAGCCCAAATGCCTCCCCGCCGATATACACAGCATCTGCTCCGAAAATAACTGCTGTCTTTAAAACTTCCAGGCTGCTCGCCGGGATCAGTAATTCAGGATGTCTGGCCATATTCTGTCTCCTCCTGTCTTTGTACTTTTTTTATCTCGGAACCGCGTTCCGCCTTGGGATCTTGCTTCACACTCACCGCTACACCGTCCCCAAGGGGAATGATAGATGTCACAAGAGCCTCATTGTGTTTCAGCTCATACAGATACTCCCTCATGCGAGCGTGGATCGTCCGGTTCCGGCGCTCCACCGCGAACCGGGATTCGATCACGTCCCCATCCTGCATTACATTATCAGAGACGAGAACGCCGTCCTTAGGCAGAAGCCGGAGAGCTTCCG
>CALWFS010000015.1 GCA_944377705.1 uncultured Mediterraneibacter sp.
CCTTGTCCGATACTGTCATGTCTTCATGTACAGGTTCCTGAAAGGTCGCCACGTAATTAATTGGAGTAACAAGCATGAAAGCTATGACAAAAGCAGCAACCGCGATCCCGGCGATTCTCCTTTTCCTTTCTCTCCTCCGGATCACTGCCATCTTGATGACAAACGGAAGCAGAAAAAGAATCCAGAGAATTCCTGCAAAAATAAAAAAATCCTTTCCATTACTATTCAGGGTGTTAATGAACACTATAAGCATAAAACCAGAGATCATTGCTCCCGCGCAAGGAATCTGAGGGACATATTCACTTTGCTTTTTCCCTCTTTTCTCGTCAAATACTGCCCTTGGGTACAAATATAAATATACACTCCAGCTCAGGAAAACAATAATCCCCCATCCCGCCAGACTTAATTTGCGGTCCAGAAAAATACAAATTACAGACAATACAGTTTGGGCAATCCCCAAAACACGAAGCCATTTCCTCTCCGCCAGTAAATAATTCATGCTGTAATGAATTTTTGTATATTCTTCGGCATCTCTTAGTACGCTGTTTGAGTCTTTCATACTCATAATTCTGTCTCGCCATTTTACAATTTTTTTGTAAGATAGATTTCTCCTTTTGGCATACTCGATCAATGTCTCATCACTGTACAGAATGTTTCTTTTTTCAAGTAGATCCAGAGCTTCTTCCACGCCTCTCATATTGCTTTCAAATACTGCCAGTCTTTTCCCCTCTTGTCTGCCAAACAAAATATATCTGATCTCACTGCGGGTTTTCATGGCGATAATACAATCCACCTCTGAATATGAATACTGTCTTTCTTTTCCAAATGTTCTCCTCACAATGAAGTATGAATCATAGAAAACAATTTCTCTGCGATAATAACTCAGGATCAAAGCCATGCCCGGCAAAATGAACAGCAGAAAAATAATCATAGGATAAACCGCAGCCGATGCACCGCCTTCTGCCCATTCAGCAGCCATGAATACAACTCCAAAAAAGAAAAATATAATAACATCTAAAATACCCACAATCAGCGCGATTTTTCCTTCTTTAATCCTCGCAGTCTCCACCCTGCATTCTCCCTTCGTATTTTAAATTTACATCAAAAAAACCCATATCAGATCCATGATATGAGGCTTTTAAGATCCCCCTGCCGGACTCAGACCAACGACACTTCGATTGACAGCCGAATGCCCTGCCGACTGAGGCAATTATAGTAACATACCTTTCTTGTTTTGGCAATAAATATTGGGCTCTGCATGAAAAGCATTTTCAAAATACAGAGTCCTGCACCCCTCTGCTGGATTGCAGGACTGCTGTCTTCATTTCTCCTCTTTTTCTCATCTCCCTCATTCCTTCACATCAGGTACCGGCTGAATCAGGAGTAGACCGCCGGCTGGTACACCAGAGTAAAACCGGAAGGTCCTGTGACCTTTACGCCGCCGGTGCCGCAGTGGACCACAGTCTTCGGCCCGCTCTCGTCCGCCGTCACTACGATCCCCACATGGTTCGTCGCGCTGTCGGGAGAATGATAGAATACCAGGTCTCCCGGCTGAGCCTCTGTCCACGCTGCCTGCCGGGAACTGTATCCCTGGCCGTCGGTGCCCTCGCCTACTGCTTCATTCTGCCCGTAGGCATTCAGGAACGCCCAGCTTACAAACCCGGAGCAGTCCAGCCCCATCGGACGTGCGGTTCCTGTGGTATCGCTTCCTTCGCAGGTCACGGTGCGCATCTGCCCCCAGCGTTCATCCCAGCCATAGGCCAACGACTTCCCGCCCCAGAAGTAGTCCACCTTCTCCTCCAGGGAAAGGGCTGCCATGAGCACGGCCCTGCGGTCTGCGGAGATCTCCTCCGGGATCTGTTCACACACTGCTGCAAACTCTTCCTCTGTCAGGCTGGCAAAGATGCTCTCTCCTACGATCTCCTCCACTGTGCCCTTCTGTTCCGCCAGGTTCGAAAGAAGCGCCTTCTGTTCCTCACTGAACTCATAGAGCTCCGCACCCTCCTGGGCGGACAGGCGTCTGACGGATATGGCCGCGCCGTTTCTGTTGGACACTCCCGTCACCTGGGTCATGCTCCAGTAGACGCTGCGCAGGGTCTCCACCTTCTCCTCCGTATCCAGGGCGACTCCATAGGGGTAGTCCTCTGTCTGTCCGGACAGTACTGCATACACTGCCAGGATGTCGCCGAAGTTGTCTTCATCCTCTGCCAGGAGGGCGTCTGTCCCGTGATCCAGGGCGCCCTGCACTTCCCCGATGTGCTCCTCCAGGGCGCGGTCCAGGATAAAGGCTTCCGCGGCAGCCAGCAGGTTTCCCTCCATCCGGCCATCTCCGTAGCCCTCCCATCCGGAGGGGTACTCCCAGTCTCCTTCCGGCACTTCATCCGGCGCCGGCATGTCAAGGGGTTCCTCCTCGGGGTCTTCCGGCACGGGCGTCCCGGAAGGCTCTGCTGTTTCCTCCGGCTGTGCTGTCTCTTCAGATCCTGAGGATCCTTCTGTCGCTGAGCCGCCGGACGTTTCCGGGAGTTCTTCTTCTGCCGGTTCCTGGGGCGTCTGATCCGGGATCTCCGGTTCCTCTCCCGCAGGTTCCTGAGGCATCTGCTCCTCTGTCTCTTCCTTCACCGGCTCCTGGGGTTCCGAAGACGGTTCTGCCTGTCCTTCCGCCCCGACGTTTTCCAGGCTCACCGTATCTTCTTCCCTGTACCGCGGGCAGCCCTCTGCATGGGCGGAGGGCTCGCACACGCATTCCGTCAGGTCCTCTGCCAGCCCGTACAGAGCGCACCCTTCCGTATGCTCTCCTGTCGTAAGTCCCTCACAGGTACACTCCCACAGGGGGCAGTTGCTGCCGTGCACCGTGATCTCACAGGTGCACTCACTCTTCGCAATGGCCGGGATGACCTGCCCCGCGCCCACGCCTGCTGTCATCAGGCCGCACATTAGTATGACGGTCCATTTCCTTGTCTTTTTCCTCATATTCATCACCTTGCTTTTTCTGCTTTCCATCTGCTCCTGCTCTATGGCACCCGTTCACAGTACACCACATATCTCTGGTAGTTATGACCATAGGGGTGGCAGGTGATCAGGGTCACCAGGTCCCTGCCCTCCCGGATCAGCACTTCCTCCGTATCCGAGGGCAGGATCACCTTTGTCTCCACCACCTGATACGTCAGGGTTTCCCACAGGTTGGTGACGATGACCTCATCCCCCTCCTGCATCGCTTCGATATCCCGGAACATGGCAGCCATGGCGTAGCCCCTGTGGGCCGCGATCACGCAGTTGGTGTTCTCCCCTCCGATGGGCAGGCTGGTCTGGGAGAGGTGGGCGGCGCCCAGCCTCATGTTCTCCTCATTCGCTCCCAGATAGAGCGGGAGCTCCACCCCCATGCGGGGAATCTCGACAGACCCGGCCATGTTGTCGGGGAGCCCCCACTCGGTCAGGTCGAAGCTGGGAGTCTGGTAGCTCCAGGCGTCCCGGAAGTCTTCCTGCCCGTTCTCGTACAGGTCCCTGTTGTAAGCCTGCATGGCTGCGTACAGGTCCTGCAGATCATCCGGTTCCCCCTCCGCCAAGTCATCCCTGCGGTCCTCGAATTCCCGGATCTGCTCCCGGGCGTTCCTGTCGTAGAGCCACTGCTTGATATAAGGGAAAGCCATGATTCCGAGTCCGATTACCAGAACGACACAAGCTGCCCGGATGATGATCTCTTTTCCTTTTCTCATCTTCTCCGTATACTCTGCCATAACTCATGCCGCCTCTTTCTTATTTTCCGTCGTCTTATAATTACTACAAACGATACCAACAGCACGATTAAGAGGAATACACTTCCTGCCAGCAGATATTTTGGTGAAAACATCACTGACTGCTGCCAGGAGGCATCCTCGTCATCCTCAATGGAGAAAGGAATTCGCTCTCCATGTACTAGCAGCCGGTGAGAGTTAACGCCATAAGGTGTGCATGTTACCAGAGTACAGAGATCCCTCCCCGATTCAATCTTTAATGAAGAAATATCCTCCGGCTCCACCACCTCAATATCATATATCTCATAAGTAAGCTCTTCATCCAGCACTGTGATACGAAAAGTGTCGCCTTCCTCCAATTCATCCAGATCAGTAAAGAGCTTTGCCTCTGCCAGACCTGTATGTGCAGAAAGCACCGCGTGAGTATTCTTCCCGCCCACAGGCAGAGATGTTCCCTGCAAATGCCCTGCCGCCCTGGCCAGCACAGTCTCTCCTGTTCCGTGATAGACAGGAAGATGCACGCCTATTTCTTCTATATCAAGGAAGGCCATCATTCCCACTCCGTCTACATTCAATGTTTCTTCGTATGCTTCTGAAGTAATCCTCACCGCCTCCTCATCGAAAGGATCTGTCATGATAACACTACTGTCTCTAAGTCTGACATTGTACTCTTCCGCTTCCTTCCTGAGGCGCTCGATCTCCTGGTCCGGATAATCTGCCACGGTTTCCTCATACCTGTCAATAACCCGCGACTGACTTCTCATGTTCACCAGAGAACTGACAGCCGGATAGAGCATGATCATAAGCCCGAAAACCAGCACCAGAACACTGACGAATATTAAAAGCTTCTGTTTCACAGCTATTTTACGTCACTTGTTCTGTCTTTCTTTCTCAGGGCAGCAACAATAACCAAAACTGCTGCAGCTGTCAGAACACCTCCGATGATGAGAAACCATGTTGTACCATTTCCTCCGGTACGCGGCAGTTCAAATCCTTTCACGTTGTTTACGCTGATAGAAATGGTTCCATTCTCTTCACCCATATTGTAGTTGCAGCTCCACTCAAGGGCGTCCTGAGTATACATATCTACCTGTCCCTCATCCGTATAAACCAGATTCGTACCGAAATTTACATAGGCTCCATTCTTCACTCCCGCGGGAAGTGCAAATGTTTCTTCTTTCGCCGCGTCAGTATAGTATGTCTTCGATGTATCTACCGGTGCGAAGGTTCCGGCTTCATTCCTTGTGTAACTTCCCTCATTGGATGTAATTTTGATCTCAATAGGCTGTGACAGCAGATTATATCCCTTGTTAGTCGCTGTTTCCTTCAGGTAATACGTTCCCTGTTCCAGTCCCTTCACATACAGGCGCCCGTCCGCTCCCGTTGTCAGCACATCTGAACCAGCCGTGTTAAGGTAATAATTCCCATCTGTTCCCTTCGTTATATTCAGCTTCACGGCAGAATCTATCCCTTCCGCTTCTCCGGCGCGATACAGTTCAAATGTAACATCCTTCAGCGGATTGGAAGTATCAGAGTCGCCATACTTCATCAGATCAATGGCATATGTATACACAGCCGGAAGGTCGGTCGGTTTCTTGGTCTCCGTCGTATCAGTCGGATCTCCGGACGACACATTCGTTTTGCCGGAATATTCCAGACTGACATCGTTCATATTACCTGTGCCGCCTGTTACCGCATTCTCATTGATAACTGCATTGTACTCAATCTCTACGCGAACATATTTTGCGAGAAGAGTTGTGGCGTCGGCCAGCGCCGTCGGCGTGAATGTAAATGTCAGCTTCTGTCCTGACCGGCCAAATGTATATTCTGTCCTGTCAGTTAATGTCTCACGGCTGCCATCTGCTTTCAGTCCGTATACTTTAGGCGTAACGCTGGTATCGAATGTCAATCCTGCGGACAGCGTATCAGTAATCTCATATTTATTGAGCTTGCCGATATTCATTGGCACATCTGCACGGATCCGGAACTGCTTGCTCTGGCCGATCTCACCGTCAATATCTTTGGACTCGTTTCCGTCTTCCACTACACTTTTGTCAATCGTGGGGACTTCCACTTTGTTCTTTGGATAAGCCGTCACATCATAGATCCACTTCACATTTCCATCTTCATCCGTATCAGTCATCGGGATTGATACGAAGAAAGGCTCTGTCGTCATAACTGTATCTGCCGGATAGGTCTTTTCCACCACCAGATATAATCCCTGTGCCAGACCGCTTACAGTCGTTTTTCCTGTTGAATCCGTAGGAGTTGTGGACAAAGCAGTATTCGTCTGCATAAACTGCTCAAGCTGAGTCTGACTTTTGCCTGACAGCTTTTCCATCAGCGTCTTGGTCGTATAGTAATCTGTTCCATCCGCTGTGTAGTCCACATTCTCTGCTTCCAATCCCAGGAATGTCTCGGCTACTTCGCTTAACGAGTAACCGATCTTTGTCACATTGCCCTCCTGGCCCTGATTCTTTGTATACTGTCTCACATCGCCCACCTTCAGATAAGCGAATACAACATTCTGCAAAGGCTTCAGGCTGTCCCCCTCTGATGCAATCAGATCTGCCATCTCCTTCTGGGTCAGGTATTGCCCGTCTCCGGAGATCGCATCTCCATCGTATTTGTACAGTGTCAGCGAACCCGTTTTCCCGGTCTCGATCGTCTCACCCGCCGCCTGCACAGTATACGCCGGAATCATGGTCAGAACCATAAGCGCTGCGAGGACGAATGTAGTAATTTGTTTGAAAAGTCTGTGTTTCATTTTTCTTATCCTTTTCCCTTTCCTCTCTTATTTTCAAAATACTTATATATACAAAGGCATGTCGCCTTTAATAAGGAAGTTGTGAGCTCAGCTTCCGCTCTTCTGCCCGAACAGGCTCTGGCGCAGCCGGTTCAGCCGCTGTCTGCGTTGTCGGTGTCTGCATCCGGCTTCTGTCAGCAGCAACAGTATCGCCAGCGCTGCTGCCACGGCCCCTGCTTTCAGGTACCATCCTGTTCCCAGGCTGCCTGCGGCAGGAATCTCAAACACCTGACTGTTTTGAATTGTATATGTCATATCCAGATAATATTTTCTGTTATTCTCTGTATAGCTTGGCGTTTCCGTTGCCGTGTCACTGCTGTACGGTATCGTGATATAAACTGGTTCCGCCAGCAGGGAATATCCCTCCACTGTGGAAACCTCCGTCAGCCGGTACTCTCCGGGATACAGTTCTGCATATTTCAGCCGCCCGGAACGATCAGTCGTATTATTATCTGACTGTACAATGTTCCAGTTTCCTTCATCACCTTTCTTCTCCAGACGGAATACCACTCCTTCGAGTCCATTCCCATTGTCATCATTCTTCTGGATGGTTATGCTTCCCTTCTTATAGTAAAAACCGCTGTCGTGAAACTCAGACATGTAATCTGCGCTCCCCATTGCCGCTGCTCCGGGAAGTTCGATTCCAAGGATCTCGGTTTTTTCCAGCTGATTAGCCTGAGTAGAAACGGTTCCACCGTCCGAGTACGTCGGCACTGCGTCGGAATCTGTCTCATCATCTCCCTGATCAGACGGGGATGCAATGTATTTACCAATGCTTACGGACCCGGACAGGAATCTTACTCCATACTCCCCGGCAGGCATCCCATAGAATTCATAACTTCCATCCGCCTTTGCCGTGGCGCTCACTGATAATTCCACAGGTTGATTCTCATTATTCAGGGCAGAAATCTTGAACTCAGCAACTTTATCCGTTTCTCCGATCTGCGTTTCAACAAAGACGTTATTTCCGTCCAGATCTCTCACCGGCTCGTAGGTGCCAGAGGACTCATTCTTCTTCAGCAGTTCTACCCTGATTCCATTCAGGATATGCTCTCCGGACTCTCTCTGACCGTTCTCGTTTTCGTCCAGCCACGGTAGTCCGGCAAGCCCCCTCTCTGCCACATACACACTGGCTATCGTATGTGTATATCCTCTGGAGAGTCCGTTAATCAGTACATCACCTGCCTGGGCGGCGGACGCCTGTAGAGCGACTGAGGCCTGGAAGGTCTGACCTCCTTTCAAGTTCCCAATGAAAGCTATGGCCGTGGGGTTCTTATCCACAAGCTCTGGTACAGTGTAAGATCCGCTTACTATCTTCGCCTCTTTCCACGTTACACTGCCCCCTGATACAGATGAACTTCCTCCTATAATATCCGCCGCCGCATAATCGGAAGCGGTTGTTCCTTTTGCTGCCGGGCTGGTAGTATAGAAGCATCGCCAGTCATTGATATTGTCTACATACGTTCCCCTCAGCTGAATTTCTTTTACAGCGACGGCCCCGTGGAAGGAACTGCCAGCGGAATCCCCATCATAAGGCAGTGTATCTACGATTACCGCATTGCTTATCTGAGTATTTCCGTTGTTGCCCACATTAAGAATAAACTTCATGGAGTCTCCCGGGTCATACCACCTGGACTCCGGAATTTTGGAGAGAGAAGTTGCCACGAGCTTGGACACTGTGATATTTACACTGGACAGATTGCCATTTACAAGCGATATTTCTCTTTTATCCCCTTCACATCTTACCCCGGCCGTATTATTCAGTATGTCGTTGTTTTGCACATCTGTACTCTCCATCCCCGGCGTTCCTATCTCCGCGCTGAAATGGATCACCGGGAGCGGTTCATCTGACCGCACATTCGTCAGTTTCCATGTAAGGACAGTCTTATCGCCGTCTTTGGTCACCTCGGGTTCAAAGTTCTTTCCTCCTTCTACAAATCCTTGCTGCCCCTGCTTCTCATTCTGTACATAAATACCTCCCAGGAAAGCACTGCCTGGTACATAACTCAGGCCTTCCCCCAAGGTATCTGTGATTGTCACATCCGTCTCGACATAGATCCCTTCAGGCATTCCGGTAAAAGATGGAGTCAACGCATAATCCACATAGCGTTGTTCCAGATCCAGAGAATAAATACTTTTATCTGTTCCGTTCTCCTGTTGCTCTACCCTCTTGTTGATGGAAGCCGTAGCATTCAGAATCAGAAGACTGTCTCCATAGTTACATTGTCCTGTATGCCCCCCTGCATACCCGGACTCGTTATAGTATACCTTTTCATAATTACGGTAGTCTGTAATCGTCGCCTTTGGCAGTACAGTGGGATTCGACGGATTATTTCCAAGCATGGTAGGAATATTTCTGTTTGCCGCCTCATAATCGTTAATCCTCCAGAACTTTCCTCCAATCACGCACTGATATACATTTCCGACCAGAGAAGTATCCGTGCGCACAACAGCTTCTACCTTAGCATTCAAAACGTCATTGTCTGACATTGCTATATTTGATACATCGTTGTCCTTCGGCCGCACTTCCAAAAGTACCGCCACGCAGATTTTTCCTTGGGGAATGTCATCCAAGGAGGCATAGTACTCCAAATCTTCGATCTGCGCCTTATTCATCTCCTCATCACTCTTCCAGTGTCCTCCATCCGGCTTGACCCCATAAAGCAGCTCTCCTTCATATCCCAAACTTATTGTATAATCGGACAGCCTCCATCGTCCGGTCAATTCTATTGCCCGAGCATCAAACTTCATTAGAGTCTCCCCCGCAGCACACGAATTGGACCACATTCCCCCTGTCGTTAAGTACGGTCCGATCCTAAGACCCACCGAACTTCCCAACACAAGAGTATCCTTTCCATCCCATGCCCAGTTTAGCGGATCGTTTGCTCTACGTCCCAGTACATCCTCTTGATTCATTCTTTCGGGAACATTTCCGTCTCCATACTTTGTCCATGCACACTGATAGTCAAAGCTCCCGGAAGGATTCATATATATTCCATGTACCGCTGTGTCGTCAGTCTGAACACTCTGATTCCCATTGTCTGAAACAGTCTCCAGGCTCTGACCTGAGACACTCCTCGCTTTCAGGTTTATGTCCTGCACAGTTGTATAAAAACTTCCGTCATATATATCATATTCATCCAGGATATATGTTCCCTTTTTGTTCGGATCAGTGGTTCCGTTATTATAAAAAGGTGTCACAAAACCGATGATGCCTGCGCTAAAGGCCCCTATATTCTGAACGCCAGTCGCCGGATCATAATATTTCTGTCCATTATTGCCGGTTTGACTGGGAAATAATGGATATTTCACTTCGTAATCTTTCACTGTTATAGTAAGTTTACCCGGCTCCTGTGCTTTTATCACCTCCCACGTTCCTCCGTTATAACAACTTTCAGTAGGACCTGATAACATTGTTTCGGTCAGCCCTGAAATATTCAAAGATATTTCACTCATCGGAGTTCCATATATAGCCCGCCCATCTATTATCGTTCTGCCAGAACCCCAACTCCATACCAAAGGCGCATAGTTTTTGGCGATTTCATTCTGCTGCTCTTCCGTCAGATTCCCCCCTCGAGCAGGTACAAAACGGGTAGAATAGGTCAGATCAAATGTGATCGGACCGGAAGGCAGCTCAACTCCTTTTAATTTCCGTCCCGGATGATTATAGAGCTGAATAACCACACTATAATAAGTTGCCTTTCCATATACCGTTCCATTTCCTTTATCCAAGGCATAGTTGTTTCCTGTATTAAAATCATAATTCATGATAAAAGTTCTTGAACTACTACTTCCGAGCAGTTGCAAATTATATCTTGGTTCCGCTGTTACCGTTGTTGTCCTTGCAAGTGCGGTTACCTGTTCTATCCGCCCGTGATGAGCACACTGCACTGTATTCCCGGTCGGGATGATGGAGGAATCTGACAGCTCTGTCTCTCCCGCCAGATTATAGTCCATCCAGGCAGTAAATACAGGGCGTATCTCCGTTTTATTGGGCGCGCCCAGAACATTGACTACTGCCAGAAGAGTTCCCTCCCCGGGAATGGCGGTCGGATTGGTTGACGTCTTTTCCAACAGTTTGCTCCCCCGCAGCACCTGGCAGCTCATTGTCTCCTCTTGTCCGTCACCGTCGAAATCATAGGTCCTCTCCTCGGTCTTCACACTCCATGTTCCCACATCCATCCAACTCATAGCCGTGGTATCCCACTGCGCCGTCTCAGCGGATACAGGAAGCAAAAACTCAAAATTCAATCCGCCCCTTTCATAGGTATCTGACGGTGAATACGACTGCGTTCTGTATTCAAGATCATAAGTAATATTGTCAAAGGAACGGACAATCCCGTTGCTGTCATTTTCATCATTTCCAACTGCGTACTTATAATACATATTGTCCGGATCGTCAGAGGTGTCGAAGTCTGCTGTTCCATCCATAATCCTGCTCACCTTGAATTCAGCTAAATATGCATCACCGTGATCCAGGCTCGGATGCAGATCCCATGTCTCTGCTGTTTTATTTTTCACAGTTTGCTGTCCTTCTTCCGAAGACGCTTTATCCAATATCTCCTCCTGCTCATCTACCGTCACTACAGCATAAGGATGTGCCGAAGCATATATAAAGCCAGAAAACTCTGCCGTGAACGTATATCTGCCTGGGATATCTGAGTCATACACTCCTTTCCATTCTACCGGCACATCTTCTATTATTCCGGTTATATTTCCTTCTTCATCACAGGAAAACCACCGTTTCTCACCTTCAAGGCTTCCATAGGTGCGATATTCTCCATCTTCTGTCTGCCAGATTCCCTCGCTGACTTCTGTATAGTCATCCCTGTCATCGGGAACGTCATCTAATTTACGGGGTTCAGCCCCCTCTGGCAGTTCTACTGCCGCCCGCAGTGTTTCAGGCAGTTCCAGATCTTCTCTGGCAGTTCCCTGTACCGCCGTACTCTCCCATATCGGCGAGCGGCCTTCAAAATCAAGTATCGTCCGGCCTTGCTCCCCGGCAGCAAATGCAGGCACGAGTACTACTGCCAGTATGAAAATGGCCAGCAGCACAGGCCAAAGCACTTTTTCACTGCTTCTTATCTTATTCAACTCTGCTCCCTCCTGTCTTTCTATATTTCTCAACATCTCTGCGTACTCTTAGAAGAACCTGAGAACAACCAGCACTTTTCCATCGATTTTATCCTCAGATATCGCTCCATAATTGCGGCTGTCCAGAGAATTCTCCCGGTTATCTCCCATACAGAAGTATTCCTCTCCCGTCATTGTCAACGGATACGTAATGTCTGTTTTCCCGTGCGTCTCCTCATATATGTATGGCTCGATTATTTCCTTTCCGTTTATCAGAAGACGCCCGCAGCGTTCGTCAATATCCACTGTCTCTCCCGGCAGAGCACAGACACGTTTCACATAATCCCCGCGGCCTTCCGTATGTATAAGCACAATATCTCCTCGGTCATATTCGCTGCTTAATCGCAGGAACAGCACCACATCCCCCTCCTTTAAGGCCGGGTTCATGGAATCTCCCTCCACCACGGCGATTCCGAAGACTACGCCGAACAGCAGGTACACGGTCAAGCCGGTTACCGCAAGGCTGCGGGCCAGGGCAGAGCGCTCCTTCCTCCTGCGCAGCTTCCGGAGACGTTCCCCAAGGATCCCATCATCCCGCATTGCGTTTGTTCCGGATACCGTCCTCGTCCCCGGATAATTCGGAAGCAGCGCCTTTCACCAGTTCTCCTTCCGCCTCTTTCAGCTCCGTCAGGCTGGCAATGAGCCGGTCCACAGATTCCATCCACTTTTTGCATTCCTCCCGGATTTTCTTCCCCAGAGCCTCCTTTTCCTGCCGCAGGGCTTCCGTCTGTTTCCGAACGAACTCTAACTGTCCCTCTGCCTGTTTCCGCTCTTCCTCGATTTTCTCCATGATCTCGCTGCGGAAACGGGCTGCCTCCTGGGTGGCCTCTACCTGGGCCTTGACTGCGGCATCCTTCTTCATGCTCTGGATGGTATCGATGGCTTCCGTCAGCTCCTTGTTCTTCTTTGTGTACTCCTCTTTCAGCCGGGCTACTTCCTCCTGTTCCGCTTCCTCCTCCGGGCGCGCGTTCTTCTTGTCCCGATCCCCGTTCCGGCTTAACTCCAGTTCTTCCTGGAACATCTCGCAGATCGTCTGAATATGCTCCAGCACATCCTCCTCGTCTACGCCTCCAAACTTCCGTCTGCTGAACCTCATATCCCTGATATACTGTTCGATCCTCTGCTCCATCTTTTCAGTTCCTCCCTTTTTCTTTCACTGACCGTATGTTCCGTCTCCCTTTATCGGGATCTCTCCTGTACTTCTCTGCTGTCCTCCAGGATCCTCTGCAGCTCCTCCCGGTCCGGGTCAGAGGCCAGCACTTTCAGCGTCATGCTCTTAAGCCGCCTGTCCCAGTCCGACTGGACCATCTCATAGAACCGGGAGACAGTACACAGCCCGTAGGCATTCCTGCTGCAGCGGTGGTCCTCTTCCAGGCACCGGTTGATCTTCTCCGGCTCCGTCAGCCGGATCACATCGTAGAGGCTGATCCCGTCCGCCGGTTCCTTGATCTGGTACCCGCCGAACCGCCCCTGTATGGCTTTGATATATCCCGCCTTCTTTAGCTGCCTTGTGATTTTACATAAGTAATTGAACGGGATCCTGACCGATTCCGCGATCTCCTCTGATGTGATCACCTGCCCTCGTTTCAGGTACAGATACAGCAGTGTCCGGATGGTATAGTCTGTCGTAATCTTGATCTGCATGGCCGCCCCCCTTAAAATAAAACCGAATTGGCTCAGTTTATCTTCTCGCAACAACAGAAGAAACATTCTGTTGTAAGCCATTGGCGGATGGCGAAAAAAAACGGGCGTCCGGCCCGGTCCGGCTGAGAACGCCCGTAAAAAAAGCACGGCAAAGAAACCTTTTCGATAAAAATCGGGGAAAAGGTCTGTTTGCCGTGCAAAAAAATGGTCAAAGTATTGACATCCCTGTCAGTTTATGGTAGTCTACTCCTGTTTAAAGTATGTATCTATGCGTTTTTTACAACAGAATGTTTCTTCTGTTGTCAGGCCGGTGTTCCAAACGCCGGTCTTTTTTCTTCTCTCAGATCACCAGCCGCATCGTCTCCATCTTGCGCCGGTGCTCCGCTCCGGTGGTGATGATATACAGGCGGGTCGTGTTGATGCTGGAATGCCCCAGGAGGTCCGCCAGCTTCGCCACGTCATGGTCAATGCTGTAGAAGGCCCGGGCGAACAGGTGTCTCAGGCTGTGGGGAAATACTTTGGTGGGCGAAACCCCTGCCCGCTCGCACAGGGCTTTCATCTCCCTCCAGATGTTGGACCGGTCCAGGGGCGTTCCCGTCCGGGTGACAAAGACCGGGCCGGTGCGGATATTCCGCTTCTTAGCATAGCGCCTCAGCTTCTTCCTCAGGGACGCGGGCAGGAAGACAGCCCGGGTCTTTCCCTTGCAGGTCACCACAGCTTCCCCGCGGACAGCAGACTCCACGGTGATATAGGGCACCTCGCTGACCCGGATGCCGGTGGCGCAGATGGTCTCGATCAGCAGGGCCAGCCGTTCGCTCTGCTTTTCCTTTGCCGCCCGCACAAGACGCCTGTACTCCTCCCGGCTCAGTTCCCGCTCTTCCGGGCAGTAGATCTTTTTCTGGATCCGGAACGGCCTGACACAGCAGTCGCCGAATCCCCAGAACCTCAGAAACCCGTTGACCGCCGCCAGGTCCGCATTGGCGCTGGAGGCGGCATAGCGTTCCCCCAGTTCCCGCTTGTAGTCCAGCACCAGCGCCTTATTGATCTTCCTTCCCTCGGAGTCCGCCACGAATCGCCGGATGGCATGCAGGTATTTCTCTATGGTGGCAGGGCTCTTTTCCGCTTCCAGAAGAGCCTGCCTGTAGGGTTCTATCATCCGTTCCTGTAATCTTCGATATTTCATCACTTCATCCCTCCTACTATGTCTATTATGCCCGGTTTTTCCTGCATCGGAGAGATAAAATACAATCTCTGAGGTCTTGTATCAATATTTTTTATATATCCATTGCCTTAAAAAGTGTCTGCGGCTCTTGTTCATCTGAACCTTCATTCAAAGGTAGATCAATAGCGTCTTCGCATATGCGCCCCTCCTATTTTTTAGCGGCATATTGATTGATTCCAGCCTTCAGACGATATAAACCCTGCATCATCGTTTCCCTTGTGCATGCGATATTCATCCGTAAAAATCCTTCACCGGCTTTTCCATATTCTACTCCGGCACACAAATAAAGCCCCGTCTCCTGCCGGATGTACTCTGCCAGTTCTTCTGCATTTCCAGTTATACCGCGGCAGTCTATCCACAACAGATAAGTAGCCCCGGAGGGAACAAGGACTATTTCCGGAATATGCTTTTGCAGATACTCCGCTGCCGCACGTCGATTCTGAAAAAGATAGTCACGCAGTTCATCTAACCAGACACCGCCCTGTGTCCATGCCGTGATCGCCGCTGTCATAGCAAATACATTTGGTTCTGCTGCTTCGTCTGTATTCAGCCCGCGCCAGACTTTATGTCGTAGATTTTCATTGGGGACAACGACAGCCGCAGTCTGAAGCCCTGCAAGATTAAAAGACTTTGTAGGTGCAATGCATGTAATGCTGTTTTCCCTGCACGTATCCGAAACTGATGCGAAGGGAATATAGCTGCTTCCAGGTTCTGTCAGGTCACAATGGATCTCATCCGACACCACCAGCACGTGATATCTTGCACAGAGTTCACCGACTTTTTTCATCGTCTCGCTGCTCCAGATTTTCCCAACCGGATTGTGCGGATTACAGAAGATCAGCATCGTTGTCTGAGGATCTGAAAGTTTTCTTTCCAACAGCGGGAAATCAATATTATACCTTCCATCTGCATAGATAAGCGGACACTCCGTAACATATCTTCCGTTATTCACAACCGAATTAAAAAAGATATTATAAACCGGCGTGAGCAGGACAATTTTTTCTGCCACTGTGGTCATTTTTCTCACAATACTGGAAATTGCCGGGACAACTCCGGTACAGAAAATCATCCATTCCCTGTTCATCTGAAAATGATATCTCTCCTGCCACCAGTTCTGTATTGCCTGGTACCACTCATCCGGGACAATGGTATAGCCAAAGGCTCCGTGCTGAGCCCGTTTCCTAATTGCCTCTTTGACCTCCGGGGCTGTTTCAAAATCCATGTCCGCCACCCACATGGGAAGCTCGTTTTCAGAAACATCCCATTTCATCGACCATGTCCCCCGGCGGTTTACCGGCTGATCAAAATTGTATTTCATATTAACTTTCCCTTTCATATGTCCAAAAAATTAGTGCGGTCAATGTTCCCCACCAGAGATATGTTCCGATGAAAACACCTGCCCCCGTGTATCATGCGCGGATAATGGAGCAGGAAATCTGAAATGACTGTAAGGCCAAATGCTCCCACACAGACGTAAAAACAGTCCACTGCAGAAGACTCCAGGCCGGTCAGAAGACCGGCCCCTGCTCCATACATCCATGTCCGCTGTGCTGTCATTGCACCTGCGGCGCCTGCTGTCAGGCACAGAACTTTTCACTTTTCACAGAACCACAGATGATCTTCGTCTGATCCGGATCGATTTTTGTCCGGTCCATAATCAGCTCCCCAATCTCATCCGCCCGTATGGTTCCGGACGCAGGATTCATAACACTGCCGATTTTTCCATGAATTTCAGCATCTACTGTAGAATATTCAAACGCCAGTGTGGTATTTAAAAGCCGGCAATTTTTCATAACCAGATTTTCGATATAGCACATGCCCTGCAGACTCTCCACCGTACAGTTTACAAGGGTCAGATTTTTGGCGTTCCATCCAAGGTATTCTCCTGATATGAACGAGTCATAGACGGTTACATTCTCGCTGTTCCAGAACGCATCCTTGGAAAGCATTTTCGCATTATGGATCTCCACATTCTTTGCTCCGTCAAAGGAGTAGTTCCCCACAAGCTGGAAATCCCGGATCACCATATCCTGTGAGTTCATAGCGAAATAATCGCCTTTTGCCATCACATGATCCATCTTTACGCCGCTGCAGCTCCAGAGCGTCTCTCCCGCATTCGGGAAGTCCACATGATCCAGCGTGACACCCTGGCATCTGCGGAAATTTTTCGGTGCTTCGATTACTGCATTTCTGACGGTGATATTATCTGTGTACCACACACCAGCGCGAGCCATCTCAAACCAGGTACAATTCTCCGCCAGGATATTCTGACAATACCAGAGTGGATATTTCCACTTGAACATACTTCCATAGAGTTCGATATCCCTGCTCTCCTTCAGCGGCGACTCTCCGTCATCGAAAATCGTATCGTAGATTTTCAGATTCTCTCTCTGAAACAAAGCTCTCTCTCCAGTTAAAATTTCCTGTCTGATCTCTTTCTTTTCTGCGCTCATAGATGAATATCCTCCTGTTCCTCTTTTTCAACATTACACAGATATTTTGCTTCATCATTTTTTCCATCTGGATTTACATTCCATACATTGACGGCAAATCATTTAATTTTCCTATTCAATAGATAATGTCACGGTCACGCTTCCGCTCCCCAGTGCATCTTCCCAGCCGGTGAGATCGTCCACCTCTGCTAACTTCGTATAACTCCATGAATTGGAACCGTAAAACATGACAATCTGACTGCTGTTATAAAGAACAATATCCCCGGCCTGGGTGGTCATCTGACTATTGCTGGCAGGAAGGCTTGTTCCGAGACTTCCTACTTTTTCAAATCCTGAATAATCATCCATTTCAATAACGATGGGCTCGTCTTCCAACATCTCTACTAAAGCAGTCACTGCTTCATTGTCTTCCAGAGTAGCTGTAAATGTACTGCCGCCTGCCTCTATCTGTAACTTCATCTCTGTATCCTCCTTTGTATTTTGACCTTCTTCTGAGGAAATTGCTGAGACATCTTTCGCTTCATTTTCCTCAGACTGTATGCTTTCTGTTTCAGTTGTATTCGTTTCATCCCCCGAAAGATCATTTTCTCTGCTGCATGCCACAAGGTAAAACATCATCAAAACTGCTAATATAAATATCATTTGCTTTTTCATTCCATATCCTCCTTCACACATTCCTGCCTGCGTCATAAGCCTTTACAAGTGATTCTTCTGTTTTCTTCAATTCCAGTATATCTCGGCGTTGATAAAATAACAAATATTTATGCATTATATCTTTCAATAGTCAATACCTATTTTATTTTTTGTCACATTAATAAAACTGAAAACCGTTTCTTAACATAAATCGGATAGAATGGAGGTTATTATGGAATTACAAGTCACTCTGACAGAATACGGACTAATCTTTCAGAAATGTACAGAAGAAGTCCCGGATCTGATCAAAAGAACTGCAACTGAATTTTCATTTGCTTCATCCTTACTTCATATCAACTCTGCTTTTGCATTTGATGCATAAGATAGTCCAGACAAAATATCTTCTTCTCACCATCGTGGACATCATCTAAAAGTTTTCTGCGCTGCTCTTCCAGGAGCAGCATCTGGTTTTCTTTTTCATCATGCTCCATATAAGCAAAGAATTTCTTTATCATTGACGGTGTACAACCGGCATCTTTTAAGTTCTGTTCTATTTCTTTTTTTCGTTGTGCCATATCATTCACTTTCTTCTGAATATTTCGGTTTTCCTTGATTAAAAGTATAATAGCTTATGAATGAAATAACAAATACTTATATTTTATCTTTTTTAATAGTTTTTTTTAATATAATTTAGTGTGACCTGATCCATCTGTACTCTCAATGGCAGAAAAAAACAGCCAGCCTTAATCGGCTGGCTATCATATATAAATAAAACCCGTAAAAATTGAATTTACGGGCTTTGTGAGCTCCCCCTGTTGGACTTGAACCAACGACACTTCGGTTAACAGCCGAATGCTCTACCACGCGAGGCGGTCACATACCGGAAAACATATCGGTCATTTATCGCCTCGAATGATCCTATGGGGGATATTATATCCTGGTTTTTATTTATGGCAGGTCTTACACCTAACCAGATCAACAAATGAAATAATAGCACACCTTTATTCATTTGACAAAAGGTATTTGCCTATAAATAAATTACGATTACATACCGGGTTATGTCGGTTAAAAGTGTCTTTGGAATTCTCACCATTCAGACCGCAGCAGTTGTCTTCCAGAAACCTCCGTTATTCCATTCTGTACAGAACTGCTGATATGTCATATTCAGCTCTACGGAGATCTGATAATCCCTGCCTACTTCGATCCGCTTGAACAGGTAACACGCGATCATCTTCTTCTGCTCCAGTGTTGCGGTGTCAAATTCTTCCGCCCATGACTTAAACTGATTATAAGCAGGAGTGATCAGGTCGATGCCCTGTTTCTTCTGTGCCTCTTCTTCTTTGAGTTTCGCAAGCTCCTGCTCTCCGTTTGCAATGTTCTCTTTCACAGTCCGAAGAACCTGCGTCAGATCTTCCGGTGAATACACGCTTTCGCCAGTCAGTGTTTTCGCAATCTCGAGCTGCAGCTTTGTCAGCTGCTCCTGACTCTTTCCAAGCTCATGCTCAAGCTGTGTCTGTCTCGC
>CALWFS010000016.1 GCA_944377705.1 uncultured Mediterraneibacter sp.
CGGGACAGTCTGCCGCGCGCAGCCCGCATCCGATACACTTTTCTCTGTCTATTACTATCATGTTCCTGCCTCCTTGTCTAATTATCTCTGCTCCAGAAAAGATGCCCGCCGGAACAAGGTATTACACTCTTCCATAAACATCCTTTGGGACGTAAGCTTTCACCGCGATCCCTTCGGGCACATATTCTTCTGAGAGAAGCTGTCCCCTGCTGCGGATGATCTGGATCTTTCCCGCCTCAGAAAAATCATACAGCCGTTCAATGTATATCTGGTCTCTGCGGACTATCTCCAGGAGCGCTTTTTTCAGTTCTTCCAGCCCCTCCCCGGTCTTTGCTGACACAGGGATCGAATAATCTGCCTGGAAGTCCCTCTGCTTCACCGGAGTTTCAAGAAGATCCTGCTTGTTAAAAAGAGTGATGACCGGCTTTCCCTCCGCCCCGAGCTGACGCAGTGTGTCATATACTATATACATCTGCTCGTCCATCTGCGGATTGGACGAGTCTACCACGTGGATGATAATGTCCGCATATTTTGCCTCCTCCAGTGTGCTCTTAAATGCTTCTACCAGATGGTGGGGCAGTTTACGGATGAATCCCACAGTGTCCGTGAGCAGGATTTCCTGCGTATTGTCCAGCATCAGTGAGCGTGTTGTGGTATCCAGGGTAGAAAAGAGCATGGCGTCCTCAAGGATCCCTGCATCTGTCAGCGCATTCTCGATACTGCTCTTTCCTGCGGAAGTATAGCCTACCAGAGCGGCTGCCTTCAGCCCGGACTGTATTCTCTGGGTACGGATAAGTTCCCGGTGTTTGTCCACGTCTTTTAATTCCCGCTTAAGCCTGCTGATCCGCTCCCTGATAAGGCGGCGGTCCATCTCCAGCTTTTTCTCTCCGGGTCCTCTGGTCCCTATTCCGCCTCCCAGACGGGATAATGACCTGCCAAGACCTGTCAGCCGGGAAGCGCGGTATCTGAGCTGCGCCAACTCCACCTGGATCTTTCCCTCCCCGGAAGCCGCCCTGGCAGCAAAGATATCCAGGATCAGGATCGTCCGGTCAATGACTTTGCAGGACAGCTCTGCCTCCAGATTTCCCAGCTGCGCGCTTGTCAGCTCGTCATCACAGATAATGCCATCGGCATCTGTCTCCCATATCAGCTCTTTCAGCTCCATGAGTTTTCCCTTGCCCACATAAGTCGCCGGGTGTGCCGCCTCCCGCGCCTGTATAAGCCTGCCTGCTACTTTTGCCCCCGCAGTTTTTGCCAGTTCTTCCAGCTCGTCAAGAGAACGCCTGGCGGCTTCCCCGTCCCCTGTGTCAATCCCTGTCAGGATGACTGTCTCTTGGCTCTGTTCCATATCATACATCTGCTTTTCTCCTTCTTCTGAGATACGAAAGTCTCTTATGTCCGCATCCGCTGTTTTCTGTTAATCACGGGAAGTACAAAAAGGTACGTCTCCAGATTTTATGCGGTCGTCATTGCAAAAAACCGGCAGCGCATACGCGCTACCGTGTTTCTAAAAATTCGGCTTCCTTCTGCACTGCCTCATCATCCGGGTATTCACTGAGATACTCCTCCGCTTTCTGGCGGGCGTTTTCCCAGTCTGCCAGCTTCTCATAGCAGAGGATTTCATTATATTTCATCTCACGGATCATTTCTTCGTCCGGCGCTTCCTCACTGTCATCGGACTCAGCCAGGGCAAGCCCAGTCTGGATATATTCCAGGACTGATGTATAGGAAGACTCATCCTCCTCCCGGTCCGTCCATGTCTGCATCCCGCACACAGACATCAGGTGATAAAGCTGCACAGTTTCTTCTGCCCCAAGGTCTGCTGCCTTCTGAAAAGCTTCCAGCGCCTGAGCGTACTCTCCGGACTCATAATATGCCATGCCAAGTCCCCGATACCCCTCTGCAGACTTCTCCCTGTCATCGCTTTCCGCTGCTGCCTGAAACTGTGTCAGCGCCTCTTCATAATTTCCTTCCTCAAGCGCTGCTGTCCCGTCTTTCTGCGGATTGGCACATGCGCTTAAGATCCCTGCAGCAGAGATGCACACTGCTGCCGTAACTGCTATTTTTCTTCTCATTTTCATAACTCATACTCCCTGTTCCGGATACTGCAGCATCCAGAAAGAATTCAATATGTTGATCAGCATGACAGCCATATCCGCTATGATGGCATTCTGCATCGTCACAAATCCGAAAAACGCCATTGCGATCAGGATCACTTTCATCCCGATGGCAAATACCATATTCTGCTTTACTGATCTTAGAGTTGCTTTTGAAATGCGGACCGTATTAATGATGCGGGAGGGCTCATCCTCCATCAGGATAATGTCCGCCGCTTCCAGGGCCGCATCTGCCCCCAGACCGCCCATTGCGATCCCGATATCCGCAAGCGCAAGGACAGGAGCGTCATTGATGCCATCACCTACAAACGCCAGAAGCTCTCCCTCCATCTGATCCTCACGGAACTCTTCCAGAAGCGCCACTTTATCCTCAGGAAGCAGTTCTGCATACACACTCTCGATCCCCAGCTCATCTGCCACATCCTCTGCCACCTGCTCATTATCTCCGGTCAGCATAACGGCAGACAGGTCTCGTCTTTTCAGCCATCTCATCAGATCCATGGCGTCCTTCCTGACCACATCGGCGATACGGATGTATCCTGCATATTCCCCGTCAACTGCCACATAAACCGCAGTCCCCGCCTCATCTGCAGCCTGGAAACGAATCCGTTCCCGGCTCATCAGGCGCAGGTTGCCTGCGTAGACTTCCCTTCCGTCCACCATAGCACGGACCCCATATCCGGGCTGCTCTTCAATATCCGTCACTCGTGTCCTGTCCGTTTCTCTCCCGTACTCTTCCCGGAGAGATACGGCCACAGGATGTTTGGAATAAGACTCTGCCAGCGCGGCAGCTTCCAGCAGTTCCTGCTTCGTCATCTTATTGAAAGGTACCACATCTTTGACATGGAACACTCCTTCCGTAAGTGTTCCCGTTTTGTCAAATACAAATGTATCTACTTTTGTCAGTTTTTCCAGAATGATCCCGCCTTTAATGAGAACGCCCTGCTTTGCGGCCGAACCGATACCTCCCAGAAACGCCAGCGGGATAGAGACCATCAGCCCGCACGGGCACGCGGCTACAAGGATGATCAGCCCCCGGTAGATCCACTCTCCTTTCGCCTCAATAAACATCATAGGCGGAAGGAGCACTGTGAGAAACGCGATCAGGATCACGAGCGGCGTATAGCATTTTGTAAACTTGTCTGCAAAATGAATGCTTTCTGAGCGTTTCTCATTGGCATTCTCCACAAGCCGCATGATCTTCGCGGCAGTGGAATCATTGTATCGCTTCACGACTCTTGCTTCGAGTACGCCGTTCAGATTGATCGTCCCACTGAACAGATGACTGCCTTTCCACACTGCCCTGGGCTTTGACTCGCCTGTGAGCGCCTTCATATCAACGGTTCCTGTGCCGGAAGTAACAACCGCGTCCACGGGGATCTTCTCCCCTGGTTTAAGTACAATGATCTGTCCCAGCATAAGCTCCTGAGGAGGCACGATCTTTTCAGTTCCCCCCACTTTCAGGTTTGCATATTCCGGGCGGATATCTATAAATCTGGCAATGGACTTTTTTGTCTTGCTGAGTGAAATCTCCTCCACCAGTTTTCCCACCTGGTAAAACAGCATAGCCGCTACCGCTTCCTTATGTTTCCCTATTGCAAATGCCCCTGCTGTCGCAATGATCATGAGCAGGTTTTCATCCATGAACTGTTTTTTTGCGATCTTTTTTAACTGCTCCCAATATGTAGTTGCTGAGAGTGCTGCGTATGCCAGCAGGAACAGTACTGTCTCCGGCATCCCTGTCAGATTCCCCAGCGTAGTTACCGCCAGCGCAATAATATAGAGCAGAAGTCCTGCCCCGATCTCACAACTTTTTCCCTTTGCCTCTTTTGTCATTCCTCTTTCCTTCAGCTTTCTCCCGACTTAGATTTTACTCCCCCAAAAAAGCCCTCAAAGACACCCCTCCATACAGTATAACGAAAAGGGCTCTATGCTTCAAGATTTTTTCCCCTTTATCTGTCTTTCTTAAGAAAAAATTATAATCCCACTGTATAAGTTCACAAAAGACTTTCCATCTGTTATAATGTATTTGGTTTTTCCTATAACAACAATAGAGAAAGTGAGGCGGGAATATGACAGGAAGATGCAGTCTGTGCGGAAGCAGGCTGAATAACGGAAAATGTGACTACTGCGGTCTCGATAACAGGATGTATGACCGGAAGTACATGAAGGATCCGTATCATATGGCAGAGATATCCAGAGCTGCCGGCACGTTCAGCCAGCCCGGCAGCTCCCGGAAAACAATGGTCACTGCAAATCCTCCGGTGCGGAAAAGGACAGAGATTTCCTTCCGCTGGCAGAAAAAGCAGAATTCCGGGGCGGCAAAATCCCGGGCGGCCGTGGTGATCGTTATATTAGTTATCCTCATCTGCATGGCAGGACCTGTCTTGTTCCAGGTCGGAAGGTCCGTGATCGAGACCGGCTCTACACCTGATACGAATTCAGGGAAGTCAGTGCTCGATTCCATCTTATTTTCGGATGACAGCGACAGCTCCTCGGGCTTCGATGACTCTGACCACGATCCTTATAGTTATGTGACCAGGGAAATACCGGCGGATGGCAGTGCCTGGGAGGTCACACTGGGCGACGGCTGCTACCAGGTCGGCATCCATATTCCTGAAGGTATCTATCATGTGGAGCTTGCGGGAGAGAGTGCAGACCTTCACGTTTCTGATACGGAAAATATTATTTATAAATCCATATGGTTCGGGGATGAAGCTAAGTACGATGAAGTGACAGAAGCGGATGATATCCGTCTGTATAACGGAGCAGAAGTCTCCATAAGCGGAGGCGGATCTTTGTTATTCACCACTGACAATGCACAGCAGCTGATACAGAAAACCACGATAAATCCCCTGACTGAATCCTTCACCCTGGAGGAAGGCATCTTTACTGCCGGCGAGGACATTCCTGAAGGGATCTATGACATTGTACTGCCAGAGGCAGAGCTTAATGAATACATATGGTTTGGGCTGGATCTCTCTTATCCGAACGGTTCCCTTAAATACCTATGGGCTTCAAACAACAACGGAGAGCCTGAACAAAGGATCAGAAATGTGATCATTCCTGATGGTACAGAGTTTACACTGGATGGCGATCCTATAGAGCTTGTGCCGAGCGAGGGATATTTTGAAACCGATCTTTCAGAATATCCGCGGAACTGACGGGCAGGGCCGTATACAGAACGAGTAGCGCTTCAGATCATCACAGATACAAAACAGTACTATCATAATCGCAAATATAATGAAAGGAGAACAAAAACTCGATGGATCAAGGAATTATTCAGGTTTTTGCGGAAAACGCATATCTGATATGGCTCGGGCTTTTTATCATACTGATCGTAATCGAGATACTCACAGTGGGGCTTACTACGATCTGGTTTGCCGGTGGGTGTCTCGCGGCAGTGCTCGCCGCCATCCTGGGTGCAAACGCACCGATACAGATCCTTCTCTTTCTCACAGTCTCATGCATCCTTTTGATCTTTACACGCCCATGGGCAGTAAAGCACCTCAACCGCAATCGTGTAAAAACAAACTACGAAAGCGAGATTGGGAGGGTCATTAAGATCACAGAAAGGGTGGATAACCTGAATCAGACCGGAAAAAGCACTGTAAACGGCCAGGAATGGACCGTGCGCAGCAAAGATGACCGGGAGATCCTGGAAGCAGGCTCCATTGCGAAAGTCGTCGCTGTATCCGGGGTAAAATTAATCGTAGAAAAATATGAGGAGGAATAACAAATGAGCAGACTAATCAGTATCGGAGGTATCTTTTTCATTATCGTCGTAGTCCTGATCGTACTGGTGCTGATCTCCTGTGTGAAGATCGTACATCAGGCGCAGGCAGTGGTGGTGGAGCGTCTCGGCGCTTACCAGGCAACATGGAACACAGGGCTTCATTTTAAGCTGCCCATCATCGACAGGGTGGCAAAGCGTATTGACCTGAAAGAACAGGTGGTTGATTTCCCGCCGCAGCCCGTGATCACAGAAGATAATGTTACCATGCAGATCGACACGGTCATCTTTTTCCAGATCACAGATCCCAAGTTGTTCTGCTACGGTGTAGCAAATCCGATCATCGCAATCGAGAATCTGACAGCGACCACGCTGCGTAATATCATCGGCGATCTGGAACTGGACCAGACTCTTACATCCCGCGAGACTATCAACACAAAGATGCGTGCAGAGCTGGATCTCGCGACTGACCCGTGGGGCATTAAGGTAAACCGTGTAGAACTTAAGAACATCATCCCGCCGACCGCGATCCGCGATGCAATGGAGAAGCAGATGAAGGCAGAGCGAGAACGAAGAGAGGCGATCCTCAGAGCTGAGGGTGAAAAGAAATCCACTGTCCTTGTGGCAGAGGGTCAGAAACAGTCCGTCATCCTGGAAGCCGAGGCAAATAAGCAGGCAGCAATCCTCCAGGCAGAAGCTGAGAAGGAAAAGATGATCCGCGAAGCAGAAGGTGAAGCAGAAGCGATCCTCAAAGTGCAGCAGGCAACTGCAGACGGGCTCAGATTCCTGAAAGAAGCAGGGGCTGACAACGCCGTGCTCACTCTCAAGAGCCTGGAGGCATTTGAGAAGGCAGCTGACGGTAAAGCAACCAAGATCATCGTACCATCTCAGATCCAGGAGATCGCGGGACTCGTAAAGTCGATTACAGAGATCGCGGCAGATGACAAAGGTTCACAGGAGTAGAAATGAAAAATCAGGGGCGCAGTGAGATTCCATTTCACTGCGCCCCGTCTGTTTCCGGCGTTTCTTTCATCCATTTCACTCTCCTGCCGCTTCAAGATGCAGCAGTTTTTGTTCTTTTCTGTTCCCGATCACATTTTCCAATACTTCATCCATATTTTCTCTGGCGGCTTCATGCACAATGCACTCTTGTATCGCCTCATTGAGCGAGAGCATCTTTTCATCCAGCTCGGATACCATCTTTGCGCACTCCCTCAGATCCCTGCTGATATAATCCGGCGCGTTGCCCTCAAACTTATAATAGATCTTATGTTCCAGGCTCGCCCAGAAATCCATCGCGATCGTGCGGATCTGGATCTCCACCTTCGTGTCCACTACACTGTCAGACAGGAAGATTGGCACTGAGACGAGCATATGATAGCTCTTGTAACCGCTCTCTTTCGGATTCCTTATATAATCCTTGATCGAAAGCACCTTCAGGTCACTCTGGTTGCCGATCATCTCTGCCAGACGGTAAATGTCTGACGTGAAAGAACAAATCAGCCTCACGCCCGCGATATCATTAATATAGCGGACCATATTTTCAATGGATGTCTCGTATCCGTAACGTTTGAGCTTCTTCACGATGCTCTCCGGCGTCTTGATCCTCGTCTTGATGTGTTCGATCGGGTTGTACCGGTGTACATGCTGGAATTCGTCATTTAATATCTCCAGCTTTGTTCCTACTTCTTTCAAAGCCGCATTGTAGAGAAAGATAACTGTTTTCCAACTATCGACATCCTCGTAGCTCTTTAATGCAGCCTCAACCTGTTGTTCACATTTCATCGCGGATATCCCCCATTGGTCGTTTTATCTTTAAAAATTATACCATATTTTGTATTTTCTGTCACAGAGTTCACTCTATATTTATAATCTTTTTAGCAATCGTTCAGCCCCAGGGCTGACTGGGCTGTTTCTCTTTTACAGCTCCAGCTTCATGTCTCCAGGATGGATCAATTTCTTTTTCCGCATAAATTCGGAGATCAGAAGCGTCAGTACCGCAGGCAGGATAAACTGGATCAGCATGATCTTAAAAAGCACGATCGTCCCCGGTTCTGTCTGAGTCATGACCTGCCATGTCATGAGCGGACCTACCAGCCCTGCGGTGCCCATCCCGGAGCCGGTGGCATTGTTCGTCATGTGAAGCAGCATCGTTCCCACCGGTCCCAGGATCGCGCTGGACAAGATCGCGGGAAGCCATATGAGAGGATGCCTTACGATATTTGGCACCTGAAGCATGGATGTACCGATACCCTGAGCCAGAAAACCGCTGAACTTATTCTCCCGCCAGCCTGCCACGGCAAATCCGATCATATTGCAGCAGCAGCCCACCGTAGCCGCTCCCGCAGCCAGTCCGGAAAGATTCAGTATCACGCCAAGGGCGGCTGAACTGATCGGGAGGGTCAGGATCATCCCCATCAGGACAGACACTATAATTCCCATTAGAAACGGCTGCTGTTCCGTCCCCCAATTGATCAGCGAGCCGAGCCATGCCATGAACCCGGAGATCGGCGGTCCCACAAGGAGTCCGGCCACCGAACCCGCTCCAATGCAGACAAGAGGTGTCAATATAATATCCAGCCTGGTCTTCCCAGAGATCAAAATCCCCAGCTCGATCGCGATATACGCCGCCACAAAGGCGCCCAGCGGCTCTCCCGGACCTGACAGGACCAGACTGCCGTCCGACAACAGGGTTCCTGCGCGCAGATTTCCCGCAAAAGCTCCGATCATCCCCACGACTGCCGCGGATACAATGACCAGATGCCCGGCATCCAGCTTGCGCGCCACTCCGGCCCCGATTCCGGCTCCGGTCAGCCCTGCCGCCACTTTCCCGATCAGATAGATCACTTCCCCGATATTTTCCCCGGCAAATGTCCCGATCTGCTGGATGATCGTACCTATGATCAATGTGGCAAACAGTCCCTGCGCCATTCCGCTTAAGCCGTCAACAAATATCCTGTCCAGTATCCTCTTCATATGTTCCTTCCCTCTCTGTCTTCTGCCATACAGTATCTGATATCCGGCATCTTGTCTCTTTATCTCTGTGCCTCATCTTACGCCTTATCTCGACAGCACTGCCCACTCGCCCTCATGCTCCGCCCTTCTCAGACATTCCACCGTATTACCGTCCTTATCGGTAAACTCCGGCAGGGTCTTTCCTGTCTCAAAGTCATAATCGGTGAGCAGCCAGCTGACAATGTTTACATTGTCCTTTCTTCCTGCCACCATCCGGGGCGCTTCGATCCCCATCGTCTCCTCCAGAAAATCGATCCCTACCTGGTTCTCCTTACAGTAGAGAAGAAGCATCCCGTGTATCCAGAGATAGACGCCGCGCACTTTTTTCTCCGCTTCCCCGCCTGGTTCTTCATCAATATACACTGTCTCAAAAGGCGCGTCCACACCAAACTCTTCCAGCGCCGCCGCGATCGTTTTCCCGTATGGCTCATCTCTTAAATAGCCTTCCAGAACCGCTCTGTCCTCTTCTTTACATACTCTGATCATATATCTTTCCTCCTGCTATACGCCCAGTGCCTGAATTCATACAGTTTTATTCACGGATGATCCTCTGGCAGAATGAATCCTCTCCGGCGCGGTTACGCGCCTCTCCGCTCCTTTAATACTATACCAAAAAGCGACTTCCCAGGCAACGGAAGATTTTCACGATGACTTTTCACGCCTCCTGTGTTAGAATAGCAGGAAGAAAGGAGTTCTCTTATGTTTCGTTTATGGGGAAAGGAATTTAAAGATAACAGAATGCTGCGGGACACCGTGATCTGCGATGAGACCGATGATACCCGCACGCACAAGATATTTAATGCCCTGGATCAGATCTGCTATGAATTCGACCTGAGCAAACCGCTCTGGCTGGACTCCACGATCGCTGAGTTTAAACGGCACGCCAAAGCGAGATTTTATCAGGATAATTTTGTTGATTCCATTGATTTTGATTATCTGGAAATACAGGTGATAGAGGAGTAAGTCCTCTGTCACCTGTTATTTTTTTGCCCGGACCGTCTTTTCCTGTATGTCCTCCATGTTCTGTCACTGGCTGCGGATCGCCTCCAGCGGGCTTAATGCCATTGCCCTGCGCGCCGGGAAATACCCTGCAGCAGTTCCCACCAGTACAGCGAACGCCGTCGAGATAAACAGCAGCCACACAGGGATGAACGACAGATTTCCGGATATTCCCATACTGCCCCCTGACACAAATACATTGATCACTACTGACAGGGTCAGGCTCAGCAGATTTCCGATCATGCCCCCTGCCAATCCGATGAAGGCTGCTTCCATCAGAAACAGCTGCCGGATATTCTTAAGCCCGCATCCGATTACCTTCATGACGCCAATCTCCTTTGTCCTCTCATAGATGGACATCATCATCGTATTGGCAATGCCGATCGCTGCGACCAAAAGCGAGACCGCCCCAATTCCGCCCAGAACTGCCTGGACCATGGCAAACTGCTTTTTCATACTGTCGATATACTCTGCGTTTGTCTCCACATTATATCCCATGCTTCGGATCGTACCGGACAGTTCCTCTACATGCTCCATATCGTCCGCCTGTACCTTTGCAGAGCTGTATACGAACTTGCTGTACGGCTTTCCGCTCTTTGTGGACGGCTGTCCGGGAATGACACGCCCGCGGAACTCTTTCTTCAGATATTCCCTGAGTTTGTCAAGGTCACAATATACTTTGAACGAATCCATATTATAGCTGTCCATGCCCCCTGCCACTACGCCGCTGCCCTTTACCACATATTTCTTTGGGGCTGCCGGCGCTTTTCCTGCCTGGACCTCGCTCCCGGAGCCACTGCTTTCGCTGTCCGCCGCTCCCGTCTGCGGTGTATTCCCTGACTGATAATAGCTGTCCTGGTCAAGAATCAGAAATAACGTATCTTGTTTCAGGTCAATGTCCGGAGCTTCTCCTGTATCCCAGTAAGTTTTCCCATTCCCTTTTTCATAAAAATTTGCAAGGACTGCATTTCCATAGACCAGTTCCAGCTGCGCGCTGTCTTTATCCGGCAGCTTTCCGCCTTCCTCCAGATCCAGATTGAGTGAACGGAGTCCATCCTGAGTCATGCCGCACAGCTCAAGGCTGCCCTCATACCGCCCCTTTAATGCCACTGCGGAAATATTGAGCACCGGCTCTGCGCTTTTGACATGCTCCAATGTCCGCAGTTCCTCGATCAACTCATCTGTCACATATTTGTTCTTCTCCTCACCGGATGAATTACCCGAAGAGCCCCCGTGTCCCATCGCGCCGTCCTGTCTGCCTGTCACTGTGATTCCTGTGGTCCCGCCGTTCGCCTCGACTTCCGCATACATTGACTCCTGAAGCCCCAGTCCCAAGGAGATCATGACTACAATAGAGGCTGTCCCTATAACAACACCAAGCACTGTCAGGAATGTCCGCAGTTTTCTTCTTTTAAGGCTGCTAATGCTCATCCTCAGTAAATCGCTCCACCTCATCGAACATCTCCTCCTCTTCTGCTTCACGGATCTTTTTCTTCCTGCGCTTCATGAGGATCACAGCTGCGGCTGCTGCCGCTGCGATGATCACAATGCCTGCCGCGATCACTCCCAGCGGGCTGCCGCCCTCATCCGGTATTTCTTCAGGCACCATCCCCACACTCATGTCAGCAGCCTCCTCCATGACTGTCATTTTAAACTGCTGCTCCGCTGTGCTCACATTGCCTGCATCATCCTCATAGGTCAGTACCAGCTTGCACTCTTCTCCGTCCTGCGTCTCCTTTTTCGCTGTGACAATAGCATCTATGGTCCCGGTCGCCCCTGCGTCAAGATTCCCGATGAACTGCTCCTGGGCCTCGATCATTTTCCCCTCAAAACGCGCTTTTACATTGTACATTTTTACCCGCCCCAGATTATACAGGCTACAGGAAATATTTGCTTCCTCCCCGACAGACACTGTATCCGGCGCGATCTGTATCTTACTGAACTCAAATCTGGCTTCCTGACGGATCGGGATCGCAAGGCTGGACTGTGCTTCATACTGGGTTGCCCCGCTGTCCTCGTATTTCATATTCATACTGATACTATACGGTTTCTGCACCAGGTCTGCCCGAGCATTAAGGTCAATCGTTATATCTTTCGTGCCGCCGGCAGGTATACTTTCCAGATAAACAGAGCTGGAACCTGATGCCGGCAGGAATGCCGGAGCCTCTGCGGCTGCCTCTGTCCCTGAGGAAGGAGCCTGGAAATCAAAGAGCATATTGGAGACCATTGTACGGGATGAAGTGTTCTTCAGATGCACGACCAGCTTAAAATCACTTCCCGCACGCACTTCGCCCGGCTCGGTGGCGAATCCTGTAACAATAACCCTGGGCACTGAACCAGTACCGGATCCCGCTCCCCCTGATACCACCGGTTCACTGTTATACACAGTTCCCGGTTCCGGGCCTCCGCCAAAACCATTCCCCTCCCCTCCGGATACCTGTTCTCCCGGACTCTGGGCATTCCCGCCTGTCTGTCCTCCCGGCATCTCTCCGGACGGCTTTTCTCCTGACGCATCAGTTCGCGCTTCTGTTTTTACGAAAACATATTTTTCTGTCTCATACGCTGTTTCTCCGTCATCATAAGTAATGCAGAAAGCCAGCTTATATGCCTTCCCGGTCACACTGTCCTTTACCTTGAGGGGGGTGTCCCCGCCTCCCCATACGGCAGACGTCTGCCGTCCTGCCGCCACTGTTCCCAGTTCCCGCTCGTAATTAAGCTGATCCAGCTCAAAGGGCCACTCAGTCTCTGACTTTATGACTGGTTCGATCCGAACATTCTGCGCGTCTGTATTCCCGGTATTTTTTACGCTGATCTGGAGCTTTGCCTTGTCTCCCGCACGGAAAACAGGTGTTTCCTGACCGTCTCCCACACTGAGCCGAATCTGCGCCAGCGTCTTTTCCGCCTCCGTCTGTACCCCCGCGGAAATCTCTCCCGCATACGCTGCCGCAGGGAGCGCCGCTGGCAGCAGAAATGCCGCGCACAATACTGCTGCTGCCGTCCTTTTCAAGATGCTTCTCTTATTCTCTTTCATTCTCACTGTCCCTCCTGTTCTCCTGTATCCGCACAATCTTTCCGTCAATAATATGTATCACCCTGTCCGCATACTCTGCCTCATGGGGATCATGAGTGACCATGACAAGAGTCTGTCCCTGCTCCCTCACGATCTTCTTCATCAGCCCCATAACCTCTTCTGAAGTATGGGAATCCAGGTTTCCCGTCGGCTCATCGGCAAATATGATTTTCGGGTCCGCCACAAGAGCTCTCGCTATACCTACTCTCTGCTGCTGTCCTCCTGACATCTGGTTTGGCATATGCCGCTTATGCTTTCCGAGATTCACCAGATCCAGCATCCGGTCCGCTTTTTTCAATCTGGCCTTTCTTGCCTCTCCCCTGAATGTAAGAGGCAGCGCCACATTCTCCAAAGCATTCATCGTCCCCAGCAAATGGAAAGACTGAAAGATAAACCCTACATTTTCCCTGCGGAACTTTACCAATTCATCTTCCCTGAGCTTTTCGATATGCCGTCCGCTGATGACGACCTCGCCCCGGGTCGGTCTCTCCAGCCCCGCAAGCATATTGAGAAGGGTTGACTTACCTGACCCCGAGGTCCCTACAATCGCACAGAATTCCCCCTCCCTGACGCTGAAGCTGACGCCGTTCAGCGCCCGCACAGCCGTGTCGCCGATGCGGTACAATTTATACAGGTCGTTTACGCATATGATATTTCTCACAACATCCTCCTTGTCAGTATATGGTAAACGCATATTAACTTACATTTTCTAATATTTTGTATGGGAATTTTTGAAGAATTTCTTAAAATAGATCAATCTGGATTTGTGTGTGGACGCATGATCGATGGAACGTCCGAAAACCGCGAAGCAGATTCACTCAAGACGTTTTCAGCACGGGTGCGCGGGTGTCTGAGGCGACTGCGGAATGTGCTTATAAAAACTTGAAATCCGGGGACATGCGTTGGGATAGGCAGAGGGATTGTCTGAGGCGAAGCTGAGCTGCCCTCTGCCTGTCCCTGTCCTTAGCATGTTCCCGGATTTCTTAATCTAGTGTGGAACTTCTGCATATTTCTTCGCTCTCCGCGCTCTTCGCTTCGCCGCCCTCAGTCGGAGCGTCCTGGCCGCGGAACTGGATCTTTCCGGTAGCCGCGTCCATACCATCCACGATCGCCAGTGATTCCAGCTGAAATCCGAGATTGCGGATGATACGCCCCCCGGACTGGAATCCTTTCTCTATTGCAATTCCGATCCCCTCTACTGTTGCCCCGGATGACTGGACGATCTGGATCAGCCCCTGAAGCGCGCAGCCGTTGGCAAGGAAATCATCTATTATGAGTACATGATCCTTCGGAGTCAGAAATTTCTGAGCTACGATAACATGATTTTTACATTTATGAGTAAAGGATTCAACCTCTGCCACATACATATCCCCATCCAGGTTAATGCTCTGGGATTTCTTTGCAAATACCACGGGCACGTCAAAATGCTGCGCAGCCACACAGGCAATTCCGATCCCTGATGCCTCGATGGTAAGGATCTTGTTGATAGGCTTTCCCGCAAAACGGCGCCTGAACTCTGCCCCCATCTGATCCAAAAGCTTGATATCCATCTGATGGTTCAGGAAACTATCTACCTTAAGGACATTGCCCTCTTTTACAACTCCGTCTTTTACGATCCGTTCTTCCAGAAAATTCATCCTCTGTTTTCCTCCTCTGTTGTACTGTCAGTACCTTCAAATATCACAAACACTCTTCGCAGTATGTATGAATTGATCCAGGCAATGAGAGCTCCCCCTATGATCAGCCAGAGCGGCAGGGAGAACAGCAGCGTAACTGTACTCCAGAGGGACGCAATTACTGCTGCCACAACGACTGCCACCATTACAAATGTATAAGGCAGTTTCGCCACAGTCAGGATCAGCGCATTCTTAAAAGTAGCCTTCATCCCGTTCTCATACCTGGCAGTCAGCGGGAATATATAAATCATCACTGAAAGCAGGATGAACCCAAGCACCAGGAAAACCGCACTGAGCACAGTCCCTGCCATTCCGGGCATAAAGCCCGCCACACGGAAATCCACGGTCCACAGAATACCAAGAAGCAGCAGGATGAGCCAGATCAGCGTACTCTGCTTGAAATTTGTCTTAAAAGCTTTGAGAAATCCCCGGAAAATATATCCCTCTTCATTTTTTACCATCCTCAGCATTACCGCGTACAGCGCTGTGGTGGACGCCCCGATGGTTATGATCGGTATACAGCAGATCAGCCACATCAGGTTAAGGCATATCATGTCCCCTATTTTTCCGAGTGCCCGCATTACAACATTGTCTGTCCAATTAAATTTCATGTCTGTCCCCTGCTTTTCTTCCGTTTTTTACAGTATAGCACATCTTACTCTTATCGGCACATATTCTCTGATTTTAGATAACAAAAAAAGCGGGTGATGGGAATCGAACCCACGTATCCAGCTTGGAAGGCTGGTGTTCTACCATTGAACTACACCCGCGTCATCTCTGACACGAATGATATATTATCACACTCGTGTCAAAAATGCAAGATATTTCTTTTCAGAATTTCATAACTTCTATGAGATCACTTCTTTATACTGCGCATGTCTGCTCAGCGCTTCCGTCATCTTTGCCATCTCTGACAAATCACCTATGAGGATCACGCCGGACAGCCTGTTGTTAAGGAAGTAGTATTTCCTGTACTGCCCTTTGCCCATATCGCGGTATTCAACAGTCTTATAGAGCAGATCCGGGTTTTTGCCATTATCCCCTGCCGCAAAGAGCGCAGTATTCATGCCGTGGAAGGTGAGCGCCGCTGCCACAGGCTCGTACTCCAGAGCCTCTCCCGCTGCATTTGCTCCTGCTATACGCCCCTGCTCCACAGCCTCAGGCCAGATCGCATAGTTGGACTCCTCATATTCTGCACAGTCTCCGCAGGCGTAAATTCCGGACACGCTGGTCTCCATCTTTGAATTCACCTTAACAGCCCGACCGATATCCAGACCAATATCCTGCGCCAGCCCTGTGTTGGCCTGCACCCCGGCGGAAATGACGACCAGATCTGCCGGGATCACTGTCCCGTCTTCAAGGCGGACGCCATTTACATGTCCGTCACCTTCAATCGCTGCCACGGATACACCCGTGCGAATCTCCACTCCGTTTTTCCGGGCAGTCTCTTTCAGAATTTCCGCAGAACCGGCATCCAGCTGACGTCCCATAAGCACAGAAGCCACTTCCAGCACCTGAACCTCAAGCCCCGCCTTTTTCAGTTCCCAGGCTGCTTCCAGGCCCAGGACGCCTCCGCCGATCACAACAGCCTTAGAGGAATCCTCCATGATCCCTTCCAGCTTTTCCACATCAGAAAGCCTGCGGATCGCAACGACCTCCGGAAGGCTGCTTCCCTGGATCGAAGGAATAAGGCACTCACTTCCAAGGGCATAGATAAGCTTTGTAAAATGGACTTTCTCGCCGCTGGAAAGCAGGACTTCCTTTTCCTCCATATCAATGGTCTCCACCTGCTTTCCAAGCATCTGCCATACCTTGTTCTCCTCATACCAGTCCGGTCCTTCGATAGCGATCTGATCTGCGCTTAAGCCCGCTACAATGGACTTTGTCAGCATGGGACGGTTGTATGACGCATAGGGCTCGTCCGAGATCAGGATGACCGCTCCGGTCTTATCCCTCTCCCGTATCGCTTTCGCGGCGTTGAATCCTGCCGCCCCATTCCCCAGGATCACGTAATATTCCTGCGTATTATTTGTAAATCCGCTCTCTTCTACCTCGACAGGGATGAAATTCTCTTTTCCAACCCCGCACACCGGGCAGATCTCAAGGGAAGAATCAAAGATTTCCCCGCACACAAGGCATTTGACCAGGCTGCGCGCGCCTTTCTTCTTCGGTTTCACCGGCTCTTTGTCCTGAACAAGACAGCCAAACTGATACCCGTACTCATAGGCGCTGACCAGGTCTGCCTCAGACGGTTTAAACCGGACACGGAACCCTTCCGATACTTTCATCCTGAGCTGCTTCAGGCGCTCAGTAATGTGGGGCACTCCTTCGCCGCTCCAGCCGTAGCTTCCGAATGCCCCGGCGAATTTTCCGCCGTGTGTCCCCGGGAACATCTCCAATGTCAGCTCCCAGATCGGCTTCAGCGCCTCACCGACAATTGTTGGCGTTCCCAGCAGGATACCATCTGCGAAAAGCAGCTCTTCATTCACCTTCTCTGCATCCGCCTCTACCATGTCATAAGAGCGCACATCGAGATCCCCGCTGTCCTTTACGCCCTCCGCGATCTTCTCCGCCAGTGCCTTTGTATAGCCATAGGCGCTGACATAAGGAATGATCACCGTTTTGCGCGGGTTCGGATTCACGACTGTTGACCACTCTCTGTACTGTTTCATAACTGTTTTGATCCGATCACCCACGAGCACCGGTCCATGCCCTGTGCATACCATAGAAATATCCATGTCCTCCACCCGGTCCAGAGCCTTCAGCATATATGGCTTAAACGGTGCGATGATGCAGTCATAGTAATATTTCAGAGCGCTCTGGTAATCCGCCTCATTTTTGATCTCCGTGGATACGACCTCCGGCAGACAGTAGTGAGCGCCAAAGGAATCACAGGTAACAAGGATCTGTTCCTCCTCGATGAACGTGTACATAGTATCCGGCCAGTGGAGATTCGGCACAAAAAGGAATCGAAGAGTCCGATTCCCGATCGTCATCTTCTCCTTGTCTCTTGCGGGTATCCCTACAAAATCGCGGTTTACGATCTCTTTCAGGAAGCCCAGAGCGCAGCCCGTACCAATAATCTTCATCTGCGGGCTTAAATCCAGCAGCATCTCCACGCTCCCCGCGTGATCCGGCTCTGTATGGCTGACTACCAGATAATCAATCTGATGTACGTCAATCACTTCTTTTAGTTTCTCAAGATACTCGTCAAAAAATTTCGCCTTTGCCGTCTCAAAAAGTACGGTCTTATTCCCTGCCTTCATCACATACGAGTTATATGTGGTCCCGAACTCCGTGTACATGATGATATCAAATACCCGAAGCTTATCATCAACAATGCCTGTCCAGTAAAAGTTTTCTCTCAGCTTTATGCTTTTCATACGATCCTCCTTTTCGGCGTTAAAGAAACTGCCGTGGCAGCGAGGTCTGCTTTGATAGCCCTGCTGCCGCGGCAGTACATTACGCTGTTATCTGCTTTCCGGGCGCTTCCTGCTCTTTGAATGCGCCTCAACAACTTACTTTGTTATTATACACAATATTTTCCCAACTTTACAACCAGCCGCCGCATATTTTCAGAAAATTTTGCAACAGTTTTTACACGCCGGCTTTCTTACATATATCGGCAAGACAGCACTTATCGCAGTGTGGCTTTGTCCTCGCCGTACATACGTCTCTTACATGATATACAAGACGGTGGCAGAAATCACTCCCCTCCTCGGGAGGGATAATCTTCCACAGAGCCATCTCCACCTTCTTCGGTTCTTTGATTCCGTCTACAAGACCGATCCGGTTCACCAGACGGATACAGTGAGTATCCGTCACGATGGCAGGTTTCCCAAACACGTCTCCCATGATCAGATTCGCGCTCTTCCTCCCCACGCCCGGAAGCTTCAGGAGCGCATCGAAATCATCCGGCACCCTGCCGCCGTACTCATCCCTCAGGATCTTAATACAGGCGCTGATATCCCTCGCCTTGCTGCGTCCCAGTCCGCACGGACGGACGATCTCCTCGATATCATCCACATCAGCGGCTGCCAGGGCATCCACATCCGGATATTTTTCGTACAGTCCTTCCACGACTACATTTACGCGGGCGTCCGTACACTGTGCCGCAAGCCGTACACTGACCAGCAGCTTCCACGCCTGATCGTAATCCAATGTGCATCCGGCGTCCGGATACTCTTGCTTCAGACGTTCGATCACCTCTAAT
>CALWFS010000017.1 GCA_944377705.1 uncultured Mediterraneibacter sp.
GCTCCGGGCTTTGTCACCTCCCAGGTAAGCTCTGCTTTATATGTAGTTGCAGCATTCTTTTCTGCCTCCACTGACTCAAGAGTTCCGTTCTGAATCTTCTCGTCAGCCTCCGTCCATGTCATAGAATTCTTTGTATCGCCGCTTCTATACTGAAGCGTTGCCTTATATGTTCCCGTCTTTGCCGCGTAATAGTAAAGCTGAGCCGTATCGCCGACATTCATGGCGTTGACATATTTACCGCCGTCTGCCCACTCTGCATCACTCACCTGGACGAACCACTTCGGTTCATCTCCAACATTGTGAAGCATCATATTCTCTGCCTGGAGTGTAACAGCGCCTTCTTCACCTACCGTTGTCGGGAAGTTAAATCGGTTCTCCTCTGTATAGTTTACAAATGTAAATATAACATTTACCTTTGTATCCTCATTTACGTTATTGATCGTATATGTGCCATCTTCAACACTTTCTGTCACATTTTCGTTATTTACCATTACCTGGCTGACTGTATAGCCATTGTCCGGAGTCACTGTGAGTACTGTCTCTTCCCCTGCATTTACAACTTCAGGATCAGCTGTAACTGTTCCGCCCGGCGTAGCGCTGATATCTATCATATATGGTCCCGAAAATGTCTTTGGAGTAACAACAAATTTATCGATGCTCGGTCCGTTCGCCCCGCCTGCTGTAAGTGTAATAACACCTGCGCCAGCCTGATTTACGATAATTTCAAAGTCAACAGTTTCATTGGAGCCGTTTATATTGCTTCCATGTACAGATACAGCCGTTTCGTCAATATTATCTCCACTTACTGTAAATGTATTTGGCTTACTCTCTGTTGCTCCTGTGAAGCAGTCCATCGTAACAGTATAGGATCCTGCCCTGTCAGCCACATATGGTATCTGGATCTTATCGCCGCTGTTAAACCACGTCACATGCTTTCCATTACTCTTACTGCTGTCCTCTGTAATCTGAAGCGGCTGCTTAGCTCCCGCGGCATCGATAAGCGTGAGCAGTTCTGCCTCCACATGGGTTTTCTCACCGCTGCTTACCGGGAATACAACCGGATCAGCCTCTGTGAACTGCGTTCTCTCGGTCATACTGTCTGCCGCTGCCTCCAGCGCCTGGTATGCAAGTATCATCTCCAGCGCGTCAGGCGACTCTGTCTCCGACAATTTTTTTGCCTGTGCGAGAGCTTCTGCGTACGCAGCGTAATCTCCGGTCCATGCGCCTTCAACACGTCCGTCTGCTTTTTCGATCAACTCGTCCAGCTTCTGTTTTGTCATAAACTCAGCATCCAGGATGTTGACAGTTGCCGCGTCATTGAAGCCAAGAATCAGCCCTGTACTTGGAGTGTCAAGTTCAATCGTGAAATCACGGCTCTCGACCGGGTCTTTTCCGTCGTTCGCCCGCATCGTTGTGACCGGAACGTAAGTTTCCGTCTCTCCATGCCCCAAAGTCACGACTTTTGCAGAGGTATCAAAATCTCCCTGGACCGCGCTTCCCGGATTTCCCGTAAGCAGCGCGGAGACACGTCCCTTGGAGCCTCCTACTCGTACGACTTTGACATGCATCGTTTCATCTTCGTTCATGGTATATTCATCTTGCTCCAGACCGATCATACCGATGCCATCGTTATTGATCACATATGCCGCCTCTATTCCGATCGCCCCGCCCTGCGCGGTAATCGTCACTGTATGGCTGCCATCCTCCAGATCCGGCGACGTATACCATATCTGCCCTACTGCTCTCTTATCCGCCTGCGTGGACACTGTCTGCTCTGGTTCTTCGTCAATTTTGATTACAGCATTGCCATGTTTCGGATCTTTCGTCCCTACAATGTAGAACTTGGATCCATGGAAAGTAAAAGTAAGACTTCCTCCCGCATTCGTCCATCGGTTCGTTCCGTTAACAAAATTGCTTCCGGTTTCTGCTGTCCATTTAGACTGTCCAAAGTTAAATCCGGCGCCGTCTGTTGTGTCCACATCTTCGATGTCAACCACGTCCATGCCTATTGGAGCAGAACTTGGGAGCTCAAAACTTTTACTTGCCTTGTACACTCCGACTTCACTGATCATAGGCACTTTGCCTTTCGGAGCAGATACTGTGATCCTGATCTGGTCAGCCCGTATCTCACCTGTACGGATAAGACGCTTCGCTCCGATTGTCTCTCCTTCGTCAAGCACTGTCCACGCGCTGCTTCCTGATCTGTATTCCACCTTATACTTATTGATCCGCTGCCCGTTCTGTATCGCTTCTTCTATGGAAACGACATCGAATCTCTGAGAACCTCCAAGATTGATCAGCAGGCTGCCTTCATTCGTCCTGTCTTCTGTGGTCCAATATGTATTGTCATTGTTGTCCACAGTTGTTCCCGGACCAAATTTCGTGCTGTTTCCACGCACCTCAGAAGCCAGCACCTGCGCCCCTTCTGTGGCCGCCATGTTCGTCTTAAAAGTTTCTTTAATATTTTCTCCGAATTCTTTTACCCGTTCAAGGATTGCCTCGTCTACTGTTCCCTGATTATTCGGAGGCACGTTCAGAAGCAGGACCGCATTATGTCCCACGGAATTAAAATACATTGATGCAAGATCTTCGATAGATTTCGGGGTTGCCTTATTCGGTCCCCAGAACCACCCTGATGTGATGCGCGCGTCAGCCTCCGGGACTGTCCACTGATTTCCATCTTCAAATCCGACCGTATGGCTTCCCTTTTTATTGCTGTTGATCGTATTTGCTGCCTTATCTACTTTGGATTTTGACCATGTGTTTTTGTCTGCTGTACCATTTTCATTGCCGATCCAGCGCACCGTAGTATACGCTTCTGCACCGAACAGCATACAATCCGCATCTCTGTCCGCTGCTTTTCCTTCATATTTCTGGATCGTGTCAAACCATTTTACAAAATCATAATTCTGGACAGCCTGGTTGGAGCCTTTTGCTCCATCCATCCATACTTCAACAAATTTCCCTTTATTCCCATACTTCTCACTGCTGAGGATCTCAATCAACTGATTGTTGTAATATTCGTTATAATCATCTGCATCAGCTGCTTCCACATCCTCCCAGGTCATTCCCTGGGGCAGACTTCCATCTTTGTTCAGTATCGGATTGCCTTTCTCATCATAATATCCATAACTCGGCGCGTTGACGTCCCACGGCGACAGATACAGCCCCATATCCATATCAGCATCTGAGCATGCTTCGGATATTTCCGCCAGGATATCTCCCTCACCATTTTTATAATTTGTCGCGGCAACATCAAATTCTGTATACTTGCTGTCCCAGATACAAAAACCATCGTGATGTTTCGCCGTTACGATCAGCTTCTCAAATCCGGCTTCCTTTAAAGTTTCTACCAGCTTCACTGCGTCAAAATCTTTACTAAGTGTAAATACGTCCGCTGCCTTTTTGCTCCCATAGTCTCCCCATTCAGTATTATTGAATGTGTTTGGTCCAAAGTGGCAGAATGCCGCCAGCTCTTCTTTTTGATACCTGTACTGGTTCGCATCAGGAAGCACAGTGTCTTTCGCTGGCTCTGCCACATCCTCCTCTGACAGGTTCTCATCGCTGATCCATGTTTCGTCTGCAGCCTGTACCGGTATCCCGGTTCCCGGCAATGCAGTTGCCGTCATAGCTGCCGCTGTGAGAAACGCCAGACCTTTTACTGCTTTTCTTTTCACGCTTTTTCCCTCTTCTTTCCGGCGATAATCACTGCCCCGCCCGCGAGAAGCGCCGCTGCTCCCCACAGAGCAAAGTCTGACGTGTCGCCTGTATTCACAGCTTTCCCCTCGCTGCCATTCTGGGTATTGTGTCCAGTCTGGCTGCCGCCGGATACGCTGCCTGTATTTCCGCTCGGCGTCTGCGGATCATTGTCACCCGTTCCCGGCGTCGGGGCAGGATCTGTTCCCGGCTCAGGACCCGGAGTCTGCGCCGCGTTCACATTGATCGTAAAGGCAGTCGCCTTCCCGCCATATGTCACTGTCACCGATGTACCGTTCTGATTAAGGGTGAGCACTGTATCCGAAGTAAGCGCCGTACCGTCAGCGAACGAAAATGCGATATCTGCTGCATAATCCGCATAGCTGACTGTCTGTTCTGTATCATTGTCATATACTGCTGTCAGGATCAGCCCGGACGGATCAAATTTTTCGCCCTCAGTATAAATTTTCTTACACGGTACTGTTATTTTGATCTCGCTGAGCTCAGGCTCCCTCACAGTAATCGCAAACTCAATTTCCCTGGCTCCTGTATATCCGTACTGCCCAAGTCCCTGTATCACTGCTTTTGCAGTTCCCGGAGCCGTATTGTCCGCGTAAGAGGTAATGATATAATCTACGCCGTATCTGAGTTCCTGATCCCCAAGAGTAACCTTGAACTCGTCTCCAGCCAGTGTTACCGGATGGTCAGCATCAGCAATGGATACTTCCTTTGTAATCGTTTCCGGTTCGATGACTGCATTGCTGATATCATCCTTTTCTTCAGGCGTTCTCAACCGGATCTCTACCGCGCTCATGAATTTGTCATTCCCGCTGTCCGCATACGTGTGAAGACCTGTCAGACGTACATACTTTGCTGTTGTCGGCTCGTTGAATACCGCCAGCTTCCAGCCTTCTGTATTCTCCCATGTGCCGGTGGATACTGTCTCCCAATCCTGGTTGTTTGGGCTGACTTCTACCAGATACTCTGTGACCCGTCCGTTCGGACTGCTTCCCGAACGTCCCAGATAACGAAGCGCGTCCAGAGTGGTCTCTTCTTCCAGCTCAAGAGTAATCCAGAGATCTTCTTTCGGCGGAAGCGTTTGCCAGTTTGTATGCCACCAAGTTCCGGTGTTATTATCTACCGCATTGGATGCCGGACCTTCCTGCCCTGTCCCCGGGTGCTCGCTTCCTGCTTCTGTCATTGTCTTTGTGTGATCATAATCTCTGCTGTTATCATCCGCGTCTGTACTGCCGGATGACACTTCCGCTCCAAGATTGATCACAAATTTGTTTCTCTTGTTGTGGTCTTCCGATTCAATGATCAGGACCTTCTTTTCATCGTAAACCGGAAGCTCTGTCACAGCCGCATTTTCTGATGTTTCATAGGCAAGGCTTCCGACGAGAATCGCCTCTGTATCAAACGTCCCTGCTGACAGTTGGTCCGCTCTTACGCTCAGTCCGTTGACGGTCATGGATGTAAACTCTGCCTCTGTGTTGGTAGTAAAAGTGCCTTGCGCTTCATTGAAGATCACCTCTGTGATTCCTGTGCAGGACTTTCTGTTTGAGATCACCTCGTTCTTGTTGGTGATACATATCTTCAGGTACGTTGCCATGACCGGAGATATTTCATAAGTATATGGCTTTACATTCCCGTTTTCTTCTTCACCGATCACTTCTTTCGCAGGCAGCGGCTGCCAGTCATATACTCCGTCTGCGGATTTCGTATTGGAATAGTAAATCTGTGTTGTCTCTGCATCCGGATAACGTGTTGCAAAGCTGTCTTTTGTAAAGTATATCTTAATTTCTCCGATCCTCTGCTGAGTCGCATAGTCAAAGTAAATCTCCGCCGTAGTATTCCCCTCCTGGGAATATGTATAATTACTCCAAATCGTATTATTCGTTCCTGTCTGCGGAGGATTATTCGCCGTACTGTTGTCAATGATCGCTGTGAGGACGTCCGACTGTTTGTCTGCCGGTATGCTCTGGCTAAGCGATGCCTGCGGCGCTATATTATTACCGATCGTGATCTGTTCTTTCTGCACCCGGATAGCTGCTGTGACCGGGAGCTCTTCGCCAAGCACGCTTGCCGTACCATTCACAGTAACAATGCCTTCTGTGCTGTAATCCTTGCCCTCCGTATCCCATGTAACCGGGAATGACGCTGTCACGACGGTACCGTCCGCCAGCACCGCAGGTCTTGTATCCGGAAGAACCGGGGGCACTCCTGCGGGAGTCATTGCAGAGTAGTTAAGCAGGGCTGCCACCTGATCGATCATGTTGACCGTCACAGAAATCTGATCGCCTGCTTCCGTAGTCCCCCCTGCTGCAAATGTCCCTGTCTTTGCAATCTGCTCTTCCGGGATATTATCCCAATCCACTGCCAAATCTTTATAGTTGCCATCTGAGTATACAGCCTTCACCGTTTTCGGAAGCTGCGGCATATTGCCGACTTTTACATAATAATTTCTGGACATCTCATAGTGGCTTATCACTGCCTCGCCAGTCTCGTCCGCCACTGGCGTTGTGTTGAGAGTTACAGTCGCGGGATCCAGTCCGTTTGAGCTTGCAGTAACTGTGATTTCCCCTGCTGTCTTTGTCGCCTGTACGATCGCAAGGACTTTGCCGCTGAAAGCGTTCCTGTTGTCAGCCTGATAGGACTGATGATCCGGTGAATTTCCGTTATCCACGCCTACAAGCCTGCCCTCTCCCGCCACTTCAAATTTCACATTATTCGCAGCATTTGGAACAATATTGCCGTCTGCATCCGTGACGTCTACTGTAATATAGACCAAGTCCCTGCCGTCCGCTGCAATCTCCTTACGGTCTGTCGATGCAGAAAGTTTTGCCGCGGAGCCTGTTGTGGTGACTGACGAACGCCCCTCTGTATCTGTTATTTTGACATATTCGCCGTCTACTAAGTCATATGCCACGGCCTCGATCGTACCTGCCTCATACGGAACCTTCCATGTCAGGTACAGGTTCTTGTTCTTTGTCGAATCCGCGTCATCGCCCTCATAGATCTTATATGTGTAGCCGGATCCGTTTGACTGCCTTTCAGTAAGTACTTTTTCACCAAGGAGTTTCTTTTCATTTGTTTCCTGTGATGTAAAATACAGCTGTACTTTATCAGCATCTGTATATACAACGACCGGTACCTTTCCAGTGTTATCTTTCGCGACTACATTCTCATTCCATGCCGGAAGGATATGGAGCGTCCTTACCTCGTCGTTCCACTGGCTCTGATAGAAATAATAGCTGTCCTTCGGGAATCCAGCAGTATCCACAATACCGAAATAGGAGTTCTTTGGAGATGGCCACGCTCCCTGCGCGCCGGCTCCGACTCCGTTCCAGTGAGTCGGCTCTCCAAGATAATCAAAGCCTGTCCAGACATATTCGCCCGCGACAAAATCCCGCGTGATTACATCATACCATGCGCCGCTCGCTGAAGCGCCCCAGCTCACCCAGGATCCGTCATAGGAGGTAAGCTGTTTGTCAGCGCTCCTTCCTCCGTCCGTGGTCCTGTTATAAATTCCCCGGCTGTTGACAGAGGATGCTGTCTCCGATCCGTAGATGATCCAGTCTTTGCTCGCCGCATGCTGATTGTCATACTGGGCTCCTGACGTGTAGTTAAGACCTACGATGCCCCCGGCTTTTGAAAGTGAATCCAGGATATTATATCCGGTTCCTGAAGTAGATCCTTTAACATTATTATCGCCTCTTGTGACTGGTCTTGTTTTGTCAAGCGCCTGGGTCCAGTTGATCAGCTTTGTCTGAGCCTCGGCATATGCTGCATTCAGTCCATACCTTGTACCTTCCTGAACCTCGTTTCCAATTGACCACATAAAAACGGACGGAGCGTTCCAGCCTCTCTTCACGGTAGCTGTGAGATCGAACTGAGCCCATGTCATGCCGTCCTCTGCGCCAAGGATCTGGTTGCCGTCCTCAACCTGGACATTAAACCATTCCGAATAATCATGTGTGTTGCCGTTCTTCGGGTACATCCAGCCGTCAAAGAACTCATCGATCACGAGGATACCCTGCTCATTACAAGCCTCGATCAGTTCGTCCGATGCCGGATTGTGTGTTACCCGGATGGAATTACATCCCATCTCTTTGAGGATTCTTACCTGGCGGTCAATCGCGCTCTCCCACGCTTCCGCTCCGAGAGATCCCTGATCGTGGTGCATGCACACTCCCTTTAGCTTCATGTTCACCCCGTTTAAGGAGAATCCTGTATTAACGTCAAAATCAAAATAGCGGAAACCGTATTCCGTATTATATGTATCAACTACTTCATCATTTACCTTGACCTCTGTTCTGACTGTGTAGAGCGCCGGATTCTCAGATGTATCCCACAGCACCGGGCTCTCTGCCTGTAACTCTGCCGCTATATTGGCGGTGCCTCCCGGCTCCACTGTCTGAGCATTCGTGGTCACTGTCCCTATGTCTGCATCCGGATCCCCGCCTTTGGGGAATACTGTATGCGTCAGGGTCACGCTCTGTTCCTGTTCGGAATCATTGGCAACTGTTGTGCTGATATTTGTTGTGACGCTGCCGCCATTTTCCGTATCCAGCTTTGGCGTCTCGATCTTAGTCCCGTACAGGTCTACATGTACCGGGGCTGTGACCGTAAGATCCACGCTCCTGTAAATACCGCTTCCTGAATACCAGCGGCTTGACGGAGTCTGATGATCGACTTTTACAGTGATCACATTATCTTGACCGAATTTTACATACTCCGTGATGTCGAATGAAAACGGCGTGTATCCATATGGATGCATTCCAACCTGGGTGCCATTCACCCACACAGTCGAATTCATATATACACCGCCAAAATCAATCCTGATTCTCTTGCCTTGAGTGCTTTTATCCAGCGTAAAGTTCTTTCTGTACCATCCGGTGCCTCCCGGGAGATATCCGCTTTCCGCTTCTCCGGTCTGGGTATATGCCTGCTCGATACTGTAATCATGCGGCAGGTTCACCTGATCCCAGCTCGAATCATCAAATCCCGGCGTCTCTGCTCCCGAGGGGGAGCCCAGATAGAATTTCCAGTTGGCGCTGAAATCCTCTGAGCGCGTAATCCCGGTGTAGTTGTTCACATACACAACTTCGGGATTCGAACTCATCTGCACGCTTGAATCCGTGCCTACCTTTACATCCGGCCCGACCGCAAATGCCACAGACGGAATAAGCATACCCGCCGCAAGCGCTGCCGCTAGAGCCGCTGTTCCCTTTTTCCTTAAATCCTTTTTCCTCATCCTTTTTTTGGACAATTCAACTTTTCCCCGTCCTTTTTCCTCCATTCTTATTTATTTTGCACAATAGCATGAGTCTATAAGATGGCGCTTGTGCTATTGTGCAATTTATGTGTGATATTATAACATTTTTTCTGATGTTTTGATATTTTTTCACCATCACTTATATCGATTCGTTAATCCTACCTAAATTATATATATTTTTTTATGTTTACCTCCAATATTTTTGGTTAAACTAAATAAAACACTGCTGTGCAGATATACCGCACCGCAGTGTTTTTTCATCCTTCTATTATATTAAATTTCACCCCGGCACCTTCCGCCTCCACGCGGACGCAGGCTTTATCAGGATAGTATCTTGTCGTAAGCACATACTCCCCATTATTTAAAAATACTTCTACCGAAGATACATCCGCCAGTATCCGTACGTTTTCCAGCCGCTCAAGTTCAGTGTATCTGAGACCTCTGCCGGCTGACACAGATGATTTATTCCGGTTTAAAAACCTCATCTCAAACCTTCTGCCTGTATATTCCAGTACAAGCTCATCTGCGAGCACTGCCCGGAATCGATTTTCCGAAATCCGGTCCACAGTAAGGTCATAGACCGGATATCCTTCCTTGATAAACAATCCTGAAAAGGCATCGTCCTGTACATCTTCTATCTGCCGTTCCCTTTCCTCCAGCTCTCTGACCGGGCGCTGACGCACCTTTCCGTCTTCCACAAAAATTTCTCTGGGGAATGTAAAGCAGTGCTGCCAGCCGTCTTTTATGGTAGGATTGGTATACTCTTCACAATCGGGCATCCCCATCCATCCGATCTGGATCCGTCTGCCGTCCTCTGTCTCAAAACTCTGGGGAGCATAGTAATCAAATCCGTAATCCCAGAGCCTGTATTCTGACAGCCTGTACTCGTCCAGTATATCCCCTCCCACAAGGAAGTATCCGGACTGGTATACATTTCTTTCATCCCACACGCCGCCAGTCAATCCCTGTACGGACGCTAAGAGCAGTTTCACCCCGCTGACCTCAAAGTAATCCGGGCACTCCCACATATATCCGAATGGCGCCTCCGTCTCCACCCTGTTGTGGAGAGTCCAGTTTATCCTGTCCTCTGAACGGAAGATCAACGCCTGTCCCGTATCCGCTTTTGTCCTGGCGCCCTGTATCATATAGTAAGTTCCATGATCCTTCCATACCTTGGGATCCCTGACGTGGAGAGATAGGTCTGGCGGGTAATCCGTATTTTTCATAAGGAGCTGCTTGGGTCCAAAGTTCTGCCCGTCTCTGCTCGTCACAAGAACTGTATTTGCCTCACGCCCGGTATTTATATAATCATAGTCCTCCCGGTCCTCCAGCTTCACATTTCCCGTATAGTATACATACATCACACCGTCCTCAGCAAAGGCGGAACCAGAGTATACGCCGTGGCAGTCAAAGGGCTGATCCGGGTAGAGGGCTGTTCCCTGATATTCCCACCTGACCATATCCCGGCTTGTGCAGTGCCCCCACATCTTGACTCCTCCCTCAGCATTAAACGGTGAGTATTGGAAATAGGCGTGGAAGACGCCGCCGTGCTGACAAAGCCCGTTGGGGTCATTCAGCCATCCTGTCGGAGGCATCAGATGGATCTTCTGCCGGAAGCGGCTGTCCGCATCCGCCGATTTTTCCGCTTTTTCTGTAAGTCTGATCAAATCCCTTGTCAGAGCATTCATATTCATTCTCCCTGTCTGTATTATTTTTTCAGTGTCATGACCGGATCGTCTGTTCCGACTGCTCCTGGCTCTGCCTTTGTCACTTCAGAATACTGGTCTGCATTGGTAAGGATGACCATCGTGGCCGCCGGATACCCTTCTGAGCGAATTATATCCAGATCCGCCTCAATGAGTACGTCTCCTGCATGGACCTTATCCCCGTCTGACACCTTCTTTGTAAATCCTTTTCCATTCAGCTTCACAGTGTCCACCCCGATATGTATCAGAAGTTCGCCGCCGCTCTTCGTGGCAATGCACACCGCATGTCCTGTATCGAATACATTGATCACCTCGCCGTCGCAAGGCGATACGATCCTGCCGTCCTCCGGCTCCACCGCAGAAGTTACGCCCAGCATCTCTGATGCAAAAGTCTCGTCATTTACTTCTGAAAGCGGTATGATCTTACCCCTGACAGGGCTCTTTACTGTCTCATTCTTCGGCTTCTGATCTTTATAAATAATGAAAGAAATCACAAATGCAACGCCTACCGAGATCGCCATCTCGATCACATACTGTACCGGCTGCTCAAGGCAGAGCAGGATACCGAAAATTCCTGTTACGCCCGTGCCTTTCGCCCCGAGGTGTGCAAGGGAAGCGTACAGAGCTCCGCATCCGCCGCCGATACATCCTGCGATAAATGGCTTGAAGAATCTTAAGTTTACACCAAAGATAGCCGGTTCTGTAATCCCCATGAACGCGCTCAGCGAGGAGGGGAGAGCCAGTGACTTGATCTTTTTATCTCTGGACTTGAGCGCCACTGCAAGGGCTGCCGCTCCCTGAGCCACATTTGCCGCGCTTGCCAGAGGCAGCCAGTATGTCACGCCGTACTGCGCGATCTGCCCGATATCAATCGCAGTATACATCTGATGGATACCGGTCACCACCGTAGGCGCGTACAGACCTCCCATGATCAGGCTTCCGATGCCCAGAGGAAGTGTAAGCAGCCACTGAATGCCTCCGAGAATGGCATTCTCCGCCCACACGAAGACCGGTCCGATAATAGAAAGCGTAAGGTAGCCAGTCACAAAAACGCTGACCAGGGGTGTAACGAAAAGATCCAGCACCTCCGGAACGACCTTGTGAAGCTTCTTCTCGATCACTGAGAGCACCCAGACCGCGATCACGACCGGGATGACATGTCCCTGATAGCCGACCATATCGATATCGTAGAGCCCGAAAAATACGGACTGTGTCTGCTGTACTCCCTCTGTTGCCACGGTGTATGCATTCTGCAGCGCCGGGTTGATCATGATCATTCCGATAACCGCGCCAAGATAGGGATTTGCCCCGAATGCTTTTGCCGCTGAGAACGCGATCAGGATCTGGAGAAAGGTATATGCCGTGTTGCTGAAAAGATTCGCGAACACATAGATCGAACTGCTCGTATCCATGCTGATAAAGCCGTTATTGATCATGAAGTCCAGAGAGTTCATGATACCCATGAGGAAACCGCTTGCCACGATCGCGGGGATGATAGGCACGAAGATATCTCCCAGCAGCTTGATCGCCCGCATGAATATATTCTGCTTCTGCGCTGCCGCTTCCTTTGCCTCTGCCTTGCTGCTCGCCGTAATACCTGCGATGGCGATGAATTCATCAAATACTTTGTTGACCGTGCCTGTGCCGAGAATGATCTGAAGCTGTCCTGACGCCTCGAACACGCCTTTGACTCCGTCAATATTCTCGATCGCTTCTTTGTCCGCCTTGCTGTTATCCGCGATAACAAGCCGCAGTCTGGTCGCACAATGAGCAGCGGACACAATATTTTTGCTCCCGCCCACCTGATCCAGGATGTCTTGTGCTGTCTTCCTGTAATCCATATTATCTCTCCTTCCCTTTAATTAAGCACTTTATCTCGCATATGAAACACGATTTTCTGAAATCGATTTCATATCTTCGTGTTAATCATAAGCAAAAACAGGGCATTTGTAAATATGGCATTTTTACTGATATTTAAGCATTAAATTTGTGCAGTATTACAGCCTTCTCCGCAGTCCGAGAGCCATCGATCAACTGGAAACCCAGCTTCATCTCGATAGGGATTTTTTCTCCTCTCTCAATCACGTCCAGGAGAAGCTCCGCGCTGCGGATACCGCTCGTCTTATAACCGAAATGAATCGTGGGTATGCCTCCCGTGGCTGCCTTTAAGAGCTGGTTATCACCGAATCCGGTGACGATGATCCCTTGATCATCGCCGCCTGAGGCAAGGTCCATTCCCTGCGCCCGAAGCGCCCTGATCGCTCCTGCGGCGATCGTATCCGTGGCGCAGGATATGACGCCGATATTCTTCTCATCATTCAAAAGGGACAGCGCTGCCTCATATCCTGATTCTGCCCGGAACGCGGATATGCGCACATACTTATCTTCCAGCTCCCGCCCCTCTGACTTAAGCCCTGCGCGGAATCCGTCTTCCCTCGCCGCGCCTGCTGCCTTGTCCTCCCGCGTGACGCCGATGTATGCGACATTCCTTCTGGTTAAAGACGCCGCCAGTCTCCCCATAGCCTTTCCCGCGCCGTAGTCATCGTGGTATATGCAGTTCGCGTATTTCGTGTACTGCCCTGTAACGACAACAGGAATCTGCGCGTTCTTGAGGAACCTTCTGTGCTCCGCGGTGATCATCGTCCCGATGAGGATGATCCCGTCCACCGGATATTTTTCAAACAGGTGGAGATACTCGATCTCTTTCTTTGCATTGTTGTCCGTGCTGGCAAGAAGCATCTGATAGCCGCGCGACGCGAGCACGTTTCCGATCCCCTCTGTCACGCGGCTGATACTCTCTGAATTGATCTTGGGAACCACTACCCCGATTAAGCTGGCGCGCTTCGTCCGCAGGGTGCGCGCCTGAGCGGAAGGATGGTATCCGGTCTCTTCGATTACTTTTTTGATCTGTGCCCTCTTCTCCTCGCTTATGTAGCCGCCGTTTAGATAGCGGGATACCGCGGCGCTGGAGACATTGGCGAGGCGGGCGATTTCTTTTATAGTCATGTTTCTCACAGGGTAGTCCCCCTGTACTTCACAATATTTTTAAATACAACCTCTGTCTCTTTTTTCTTACCATCCAGAACCTGCAGCAGCTCCTCCATCACCCGCACGCCTTCTTCGTAAGCCGGCGTAATAATGGCGGACACTGGCGGGGTGGCAAGCTGGGTCCACCCTTCCGGATCAAATCCGATCAGTCCGAGCCTCTCCGAAAAAAGCTCCATATAGTCCGGGAACTGCCGGATTGCCTGGTATACGACTTTCAGCGTATGAGGTGCGACGACAAAGATCAGTGTCTTCTTATTCAGATCCACATTCTCACTGAGTACTTCGTAAACCGCCTCAGATTTTACGTCTTGATTCAGATATATTGTATTTCCGTCCATGCCGGCATCCTGAAGCGCATCCCGGAATCCTCTTGATGTCTCAAATCCAATGCCAAAATCGCTCTCTTCATTAAAAATAATAAAAAAGCTCTCATACCCCTTTTTTATACAGTCCGAAATCACCTTATATACGCACTCATAATTATTCTCCTTCACATATCTTCCTGTATATTCATAAGGTCTTGAACCCAGATATACAATGGGTTTATGCTTCTTTTCCAGTTCCTTTGCCAGCATGCCGAAACGATATGTGGCTTGAATAATAAATCCTTCAACGCCCATCCTCATCATACGTTCAACATACTCTTGCTCTGATTTGAACAGCATCTCGCTGCTTCCCGGAAGAATCTGAAATTCTCTCGCGCCAGCCGCATCCTCCATGCCTTTTAACGCTTTTGCACAGTAAGGCTCTGAGATATCTGCCAGAATAACCCCGATCAGGCCGGTGCTTTTTGATTTCATCGCTCTCGCTGCTGCACTGGGCTCATATCCGGTTTCGTCAATGATCCGCTGAATCCTTTGCTGAGTATCCTCTGACATTTTATGTGTTTTCCCATTAAGGAAAAAAGATACTGTTGTTTTTGATACTCCCGCCCGTTCTGCTATCTCATTAATTGTCAACTTACTCATATCCAAACCTCGTAATTCATCTTCCCGTTTTCAAACACTGAAGCGGAGAATAAACCTCTATCTGATATAGTAACACGATTTAGTAATAAACTGAATAATTTTTTTGATGTTATGGAGATTTGAACAATGAATTTTCTTTTCTCTCTTGTTATCAATTCTTCAGCCTCAATGTATTGACAGTGTTGTTTTTTCTGCGGATGGCAGCCGCTTTTCCATAAACCGGAATTCCCTGGCATGTATAGACCTTTCCGCCCCGGAACGTCTCATGGTTCCAGATCAGAAATATGATTGATTCTCCTGATGTTAATGTAAACTCCCGCGCGAACACGACATCCTCGGATACAGGCTCTTCTCTCCCGTATTGGAAGACTGGAACCTCCTGCACAGAAATATTCCCATCAGCTATAATCGTCATATCTGACAGCTGATTTTCAAATGTCTGTTCCTTTACAAGACAGATGCTTTCTTCCAGCTCATTATACCTCGGGGAGATCACGCACGACTCTGTTTTCAATACATTTCCCCCATAAATTTTCAGTCTCGCATCCGCCGAAGACATTTCCAGGCATAAGCCTTCTTCGTCTGCTCTGTTTACGCTGACATCCGGGCTGCAGTGAAAATATTGCTTCACGCTGTGCATGCCGTCATAAGCGATATTATCCACAATCATCCAGATCCCTTCGTCAGATACCATGACTTTCCTGACAACGCTGCAGTTTTTCCCTTTTTCCAGAACAGCGCGATAGGACATCTCCGCATAATGTATCCCGTCTTTTTCCTTATAATAATTCTTCATGGCATCCGGATAGCTCTTGAAGCCCCATGCTCCCGTGGGAACTGCCATTGATATATCGTCGATTACACATACATTGTGAGCCTGCGCGCTTTTTAACATTGGTCTGACAGGTTCATCCTCACGGTAGGAATATCTTCCGCTGTCCACTAAAAACGGACGGCCTGAGTGGTATAACGAGATATGCGTCAGGTCCGCATGTCCGTGGCTGCTGCCAAGGGGTCCGCATGTAAGATACGTATAGTCCGCATGTTCGGACCAGTCGTTTCTGAAATAAATATTTCCGGTATCAACTTCATTCAAGGTAAGTTCAGACTGAACTTTTCTCTCCATGGCATTATAGTTTTTCACTCCCTGTATTCCGAGCAGCCAGACGCTGTCCAGATCAGGCGTATCATATCCCATCATCCGGAGTTCCCTATCTCCTGTCAGAACCGCTGCTTTTACCAGCACATCCCTGACATCTGTCACATCACTGTCACACTGGGCGCACTGACGATGATCCGGTCCGGCGGCAAACATGACATAACGCGCCATCCTTGCCACTTTTTCTTCCAGCCACTCTTTTTTGAGATTCAGAAAACGGCAGGTATGAAGCAGCTTCATAGAACACAGAAGAACTTCCATATGGTACATAATTGACTGCTCCCAGTGTCCGCCGTCGTCCATGACCTGAAGTTCCAGCTGTGTTTCCAGCTCTTTCCACGCCCATTCTTCCAGACCGTTCTGCGGCAGTTCCTCACCGAACAGCATGTATCCCATACATATGGCGGTAGTCTGGAGAACTCCCCAGTTGCTCAGAGTATACTTTCTGATATACCTCTTCTGCATGTTTAAGTATTGTTCTCTTATACTGTTGATGATCTTTTCAGTCTCATCTTTACTGAGCAGATGGCTCCCGGCCAGATGAAGCAGCAGAAACTGCCAGCTCATGCAGCGTATTCCGGTGTCGATCGTTCTGGTCGTCTCTGTTCCTTCTTCTTTAATCTCATTATTCTGAATCCAATGAAACAGATACCAGCGGAGTTTTTCCACATAACTCCTGTCCCCCGTGAGACTGTATGCCAGATAAAGTTTATACATATAATCATGGCGGTTCAGCATGTAGACCCATTCCGGATCTCCGTTAGGAGTACGGTCCCACTCCATCTTTTCCAGATGATAAGGTGTTTCACAGGGTTCCATATCCCACTTGTCCACAAACCGGAATCTCTGGTCCTTCAGCTCATCAGCCCGTTCAAGAAGTTCCTCTGCCTCAGCCTTACAGTACTCCCGCAGATAGCGGACAGCAGCCTGTGTATCAAACTCTTTCACATAATCCTCTGCCAGCGCAGTAAAACTGCTGTATTTGTTCTTCACCTTTTTTCCTCTCTTTTCTATTTTTTCAGATAAACAGTAAGGAGACGCCTCGCGGCGTCTCCTTAAAACACATTCATACTATGCGATCAGTCCGCATACGGAAAGAAGAATACCAACAATAATTGTGAAGATAACAAGTTTGTATGTACTCCATTTCTTCTTTTTCAACAGATAGAACATAAGCGCGGTATAAAGTACCGGAAGCAGATTCGGCGCCACCGCGTCGAACATCTCCTGGATCGCAACAACGTTTTCTTCTCCGGTCGCCATTACTGTCGCATATTCCAGAGGCGTGGTTATTTTTACAAAGCTTACCGCAAGTCCGGAGATAACCGTCACACCGATCATACTTGCAACGTTGGAAATCTGCTCCATCATAGAGCTGAGCTTGTCAATAATGCTTGTTCCCAGCTTCCATCCCCATACACCTGTCAGGTATTTTACCAGGAACAGAATGATATTCATTCCCAGGAAATAAAGGATCGGTCCAAGCACAAGGCCATCGCTGGCAAGAGACGCACCGATTGTTCCGAGCAGCGGAGCCAGACAGAACTGGACAAGTGAGTCACCGATACCCGCCAGAGGTCCCATCAGCGCCATTTTAATGTTACGGATTTCCTTAAACGGAGTCTTGTTTTCAAGCATTACAAGGTGGAGGCTTGTAATAAACGGAACAAAATGAAGATTTGTGTTAAAGAACTCCACGTTCTCCTCCAATGCCTGCTGCAGCTTATCATCGTCGTCCTTGTACATTTTACGGAGCGCCGGATAAAGCATGTTGGCATATCCAAGTCCCTGGTAATTTCCATAGTTAAATCCATTCTGCAGGAAATACGCGCGCAGGGATGTCTTTACATAATCTTTTTTAGTCAACTGATTAGATGCCATCTTCGAATTCAACCTCCACTTCTTCTACAGATTTTTCTTTTTTGCTGATGTTAAAGAATACGATCAGCGCAACTGCTGTTGCCAGGAAGGTAACGCCCATTGTCGGAAGCGCCAGATAAGCAACTGCAATGTATCCCAGAATAATGAACGGGATGTGCTCTTTCTTAGCCATAACATTCAGGATCATAGCAAATCCGATAGCCGGAAGCATCTTACCTGCTACGCTGAGTCCTGTGTTCAGCCAATCCGGAATGAGCTCGACTACTGTCTGAAGTCCCTCGGAGCTGATGCCGCCCGCAAATCCGATGACAAATCCGACAATTGCAAAAATCCAGATCGTCAGGTTTGCGGAAAAACGGAATTTCTTGAACTGCTTTTTCTCAAGAGCCTTGATAGCTGTTCCTGTCAGTGTTGTCGCAAATGTATATGTTGCTGTGATCAGGAACTGGAACGCTACAGCGAACGGGAA
>CALWFS010000018.1 GCA_944377705.1 uncultured Mediterraneibacter sp.
CTCTTGTATGTCACATTTCCGTACTTGGACAGCTCGTCCAGTATAGGCTTGATATATTTTGCCGACACATTATCCGCATCGATCAGCAGCGCGAATCTGTCTTCCATGTCATGTATTCCTCCCCCTCAAGATTTTTCCAGATAAATTCTCCGTTCTCCCAGATCATATAGCTGTGAGCCGAACCTTCTTTTGGTATGGACACAGAACCAGGGTTCAGATAACGGTATGTCCTGCCCTCCATATCCACGATTTCCTCGCACGCAGGGATGTGCGTGTGCCCGTTCAGCAGGATATCCCCCTGTTTCAGCGGCGGGAGATGATGCGGATTGTGGACATGTCCATGGGTGGCAAATACAGTTCCCGTGCATGGCAGCTCCAGCAGGCAGTATTCCGCCATGATGGGAAATTCCAGCACCATCTGATCCACCTCTGTATCACAGTTTCCTCTCACGCAGAGAAGTTCATCCTTCATAGGATTCAACAGGGAAATGACCTCTTTGGGCGCATAGCCCTCTGGCAGATCATTCCTCGGTCCGTGATACAGGATATCTCCCAGAAGGAGCAGACGGTCAGCCCCCTCCCTTTCGCAGGCCCGGAGCAGTTGTCCGCAGTACAGGGCAGAGCCGTGTATGTCTGACGCGATCATAAGTTTCATCTGGTAAACGACCTCCTTGATTTTCCTTTCCTTATTATATCTTTCACAGAAAAATGCGTCAACCGAGGGATGACAATATAAATCACATAAGAATTAAACAGCCCGCGGCATCAATGATGAAGGAGAGGAGTCGGTTTTCGTTTCCGAAAAGCACCAGTACGGTTGCATAGTTAAATAACTGATTTATAGCGGTAGAAATCCGGATCAACATACGGCTTTATTATAACATTAGCAATATATGACCGTAGAAAACACAGCAATAGTACGGTTCTGACAGCATGATGTGTATTTATATCCGTAGTTATCGGACAAAAAATACGGCTTATTTACAGAAAAAGCTATTGTAACCGTAGAGAAGCAATAAAATGTACGGTCTCCTGTCAGAAAAGCGGCCTACAACCGTAGATCTCCTTCCCCGGAATTGTCTGATGCACGATCTGTCCGTCATTTCAGCTCCCCCTTGACAACGGTGCTATAGTATAAGTGTAACAAGGAAATACACTTAACAAAACCTCTTTGTTATGGCAAAGTTGAAGGCTGCTAAGCGCAATTCAGTGATTGGAGGAAAAGATAAATGAATACTTTAAAAGCTGAAAAAAGAGACATGACGATCAAAGCCAAAAAACTTAGACGCGAAGGATTTGTTACAGGCAATCTTTTTGGGCGCGAGATGAAGGAATCCATCCCTCTTAAGATGGATAAAGGCGCTGTGGACCGCCTGTTAAAAGATGAAGGCAAAGGCGGAAGAATACGTCTTGAGGTAGAGGGAGAAGCATATGACGCCCTGATCAAAGAAGTGGATTACAACCCACTCAAAGGCTGGGTTGATGAGATTGATTTCCAAGCCCTGGTAAGCACGGAAAAGGTACATTCATCCGCTGAGATCCACCTGATAAATGCAGACAAGCTTGTCGCAGGAGTTCCGCAGCAGATGCTCCATGAAGTAGACTTTAAGGCTCTGCCCGCAGCCCTGGTCGAGAAGATCGAGCTGGATATCGGCGACCTGAAAGTCGGCGACACGATCCGCGTAAAAGACCTTGATATCGCAAGAGATAAAGATGTGGATCTGAGCACTGACCTGGATGCAACCGTTGTCACTGTTACAGAAGTCCGCGGCGCGGCTGCTGATGCCGATACAGAAGAGCCAGCAGAAGAAGCGGCAGAATAAGATTGATTTTATTCCTCACATGGGGATGCAGAAACTATTAAAGAAAGGGGCTGTTTGGAAGGATCTGTTTTCCGGCGGTCCCTTCAATATACTGCGGGTTATGATATTACTTTTCCCCGGTAACTTCCTGAAAAGCTTCTGAACCGATATCTTCCCAGGCTGTTTTTCCGCTGCTCACCACATCTCCGCTCTCGTACACATAGGCATAAATGTCTATAATTATCCCGTCTGTATTATCCCATATTCCATCCGCATTTTTCTCATTTCTATAGTGTACATATATACCGCATTGTCCATTCTGTGACCTGCCGCTGTATGTCAAATATTCTACTGTGTTTTCATCCTCAGATAATATACATCTTGAGGAGGATTCCTTGGCGCCAAAGTATACTTCAAAATTATCAGCCGGGCTGTCAGAGTAAAGCTCATATATCGACTTATATCCGGAAGTGATTTCCTGTTCACCCGGGAAAAGTTCGCTCTCCGGTTCAGGCTCTGTACTCTCCGCCCCTCCCACACCATCATTAAAGGCACTGTTCTCTTCACTGCCATAGTGTGTCGTAATCCGGCTGCTTTCAACCTGACCGTCATAATAAAGTGTCACATGTTCATCGTATTGTTCCGCGCCGGACAGGATGATCTCCACACAATTATCGTCCCATATAACCCTCCAGTTTCCTTCGTTTATCGGTCCGCCGTCATTAGCGATCTCAATGTCTCTTTTAGAAATAGTTCTGCCTTCTTCCTTCAATACCAGCCGTCCCGATGCAGAGCCAAACGGCCATCCCGGCTCGCCAACCGCCTGAAGAACGACTTCATATATACCATCCCTCGATTGAACGGCATCCACAACGGTTATCTTATAACGTGTTGTATACAGGATACTTCCCAACAGCACGGCTGCTGCGATTATGAATGCTGCAAATAGGATCATGACAATTTTGAGTATTTTTTTCATAATAGATCATCTCTGTCTTTTATAATTGTTTTTTCATGGCTCTTTATCTGTGACCCATCTTGTAGACACTATTATATATTGTTATTTCTTAAAACACAATTATCCTTCCCCTATTTGAAAAGGAGCTGGCGCGCTAAATCAGTCCGCCAACTCCTTCTGCTATTAAGTCAATCCGTATTTCGTCTTATTGATACCACACTGCCGCCTCATAAGGTTTCAGTGTCAGCACGCCATCCTCCGGCATTTCTGCGCCCGGGTAGTTTCCGATTACCTTCCGGAATCCTTCCAGCTCCGGCGCGCCCTTCCACGCATATTCTTTTCCGTAGAAATTCGCGATGACGATCAGCTCATGCCCCTCGTATGTCCTGCGGTAAGCGAACACGGACGGATCATGCTCTGCCAGGGGCTCGATATCTCCGTATGGGATCACATCCAGCTCTTTTCTCATGGAGATCAGCTTCTGATAATAATGGAAGATGGAATCTTCGTCCTTCAGCTGATCAGCCGCATTGATCTTCTTGTGGTTGCCGTTGACCGCGATCCACGGCTCTGCGCTGTCCTCTGAGGTAAATCCCGCGTACTTCGTGTCATCCCACTGCATAGGCGTACGCCCGTTGTCCCTGGAATGCACCTGCACGATACGCAGGGCGTCCGATGGAGACATTCCTTTGTCCTGAAGGATCTGATAATGATTCAGGCTCTCCACATCTTTGAACTGGGAAATGTCTGTAAAATCCGTATTTGTCATACCGATTTCCTCGCCCTGGTACACATAAGGCGTCCCCCGCAGGCAGTGTATGATTGTTCCCAGCATTTTTGCAGATTCTTTCCAGTATTTCTCCTCATCACCGAAACGGGACACCACACGAGGCTGATCGTGATTGCACCAGAAGACCGCGTTCCATGCATTGTGCTCTGCCATCTTTGTCTGCCATTCAAAGATGATATCCTTCAGCTTCTGGAAATCTGCCGGCACAAGCACCCATTTCTCATTGCCCATGAAATCCACTTTCAGGTGATGGAAGCTGAATACCATGGACAGCTCTCCTGTATCCTGTCCCGCATACTGGTAGCAGTTTTCGATGGAAGTGCTGGACATCTCCCCGACAGTCACGATCTCCGCGTCCGTCCCAAAGGTCATGTCATGGAGTTCCTTCAGATATTTGTGGATGTTCGGTCCATCTGTATAATACTTCCTGCCGTCTCCTGCCTGATCGTCCTCAAATGCGCCCTTGCTGATCAGGTTTACCACATCGAAGCGGAACCCCTTCACGCCTTTGTCCATCCAGAACCGGACGATCTTCTGGATCTCATGTCTTACATTTTCATTCTCCCAGTTCAGGTCCGCCTGCGTCACGTCAAAAAGATGCAGGTAATATTCGTCAAACTTCTCCACATACTCCCAGGCATTCCCGCCGAACTTGCTCTCCCAGTTGGTCGGAGCGCTTCCATCCGGCTTTCCCTTGCGGAAGAAGAAGAACTCCTTGTAGTATTGATCGCCGTCCATCGCTTTTCGGAACCACTCATGGCGTGTGGACACATGGTTAAATACCATGTCAAACATGAGCCCTATGCCGCGTTTGTCCGCTTCCGCGATCAGTTCCTCCACATCCGCCATCGTACCATAGCGGGGATCGATGTTATAGTAATCCTCCACATCATATCCATTGTCATTCTGAGGGGATACAAAGAACGGAGTCAGCCAGATATAATCCACGCCAAGCTCTTTGATATAGTCCAGCTTCCCGATCACTCCCCTGAGATCTCCCAGTCCGTCCTTGTTCGTGTCACAGAAGGACTTCGGATAAATCTGATATACTGTACTCTTTCTGAAATCTTTTTTCATAATTATTCACTCCTATTTGTGAATTTTCTGTGAAGGGGGTCAGACCCCTTTGAAAAGGGGTCTGACCCCCTTCACACTTTTTTCACATTTATTCCCAACTGATAACTGTTGTCTCTCCGGCTTTTACATCCATTCCTGTATGCATGGTGATTCCGGCTGCATTGCCTTCTCCGGTCACAATCAGCATGGTCGTGCACGGATGCCCAGCTGCCCTGATCTTCTCAGGATCGAACTCGATCAGCGGCTGCCCCGCCTTCACATGGTCGCCTTCTTTTACAAGAAGCTTGAATCCGTCGCCGCCCATATCCACCGTGTCAACGCCCACATGGATCAGAAGCTCAATACCATTTGCAAGTGTCAGCCCGCACGCATGGCCTGTGTCAGCCATGACAACAGACACATCGCAGTCCGCCGGAGCGGTAACGACTGTGTTGGACGGTTCGATCGCCACACCGTCGCCCATGACCTTCTGTGAGAATACCTCATCCTGCACCTCTGTGATTGGGATCACCTTACCGTCAAGGATGGATTTTAATTCTTTTACATCAGCAGTCTGTGCCGCATCCGCGCTGTCCAGCACCTTATCTGCATCAGAAACAGCGTTCTCTTCGGAAGCGGTCTTCGTTTCCACAGCTTTCGCCGTGTTTTCTTTTCCAAATCTGTCTTCTTTTGAAAGTTTGATCCTTCCTACAATGAATGTCAGGACAAACGGCACTACGACTGCCACTGCCATTGCCAGGAGGAAGATCAGGTAATACTGCGGTTTGATGGATAAGATTCCCGGAAGTCCGCCGACGCCGATGCTCAGCGCTTCCACGCCGAATCCGACAGAGATCATCGCAGCGCAGCAGGAACCGATCATGCCGCATACAAGCGGGAATACATATTTCAGGTTGACACCGAAGAGCGCAGGCTCTGTAACTCCAAGGTAACAGGAGATGCATGCCGGTACATTGACCTGCTGCGCGCGCTCATTCTTCTTCTGGAGAACGCTCATTGCAAGGACACTGGAGCCCTGCGCAATATTAGACAAAGCGATCATAGGCCACAGGATCGTGCTGTGTGCCGGTGTATTAAGGAGCTGTGAGTCGATGGCATTTGTCATATGGTGCAGACCAGTCATAACGAGCGGTGCATACAAAAGACCAAACACAGCCGCGAACAGGAATCTGAAATCAGAAGTAAGTCCTGCATAAACTACATCGCCGATGGCATTTCCAATGGCCCAGCCGATGGGACCGACTACCATGTGCGCGATAAAAACCGCCGGAACTAAGGAACAGAACGGTACAACGATCATACTGATCACTTCCGGGCATATCTTCTTAAAGAACTTCTCCAGATATACAAGGACAAAACCAGCCATCATCGCCGCGATGACCTGTCCCTGATAACCGATCATCTGCACCTTCGCAAAACCGAAATCCCAAACCGGGATCTCATCCGCCGGTGTGGACGCAACGCTGAAGCCGTTCAGGAGCTGTGAGGATACCAGGGTCAGTCCGAGGATAATACCAAGGATCTGCGTGGTTCCCATCTTCTTTGTGATGGACCACACGATACCTACGGGCAGCAGATGGAAGACCGCCTCACCGATCAGCCAGAGGAAGCTGTCCACTCCCGCCCAGAACTGAGAGATCTCAACCAGTGTCTTTGTTCCGTTTTCAAAGAAATCGATAGAATCGATCACATTTCGAAAGCCCAGCACAAGACCTCCACAGATAAGCGCCGGGATCAGAGGAGCAAAGATCTCTCCCAGAGTTCCCATTGCCTTCTGGATCGGGTTCTGGTTCGTCTTCGCCGCAGCTTTCACCGCATCCTTGCTCACGCCCTCGATCCCTGCGTAAGCAGTAAACTCATTGTAAAATTCGGCAACATCATTTCCAATGATGACCTGATACTGCCCTGCCTGGGTAAATGTGCCCTTTACGCTCGGCAGTTCCTCGATCTCCTCCTCATTTGCCTTTTTCGAGTCGACCAGGACAAAACGCATCCTTGTCATACAGTGAGAAACTGCCTGGATGTTTTCCTTGCCGCCGACGAGTTCCAGCAGACGTTTTACGTCATTTTCATACTTTCCCATCGCTTCTCTTCCTTTCCTTTCTTTGTAATCCTATTATTCCCTGGTCCAAGCCTCCACAATCACTGACTTGTTTGAACAACTTGAATATAGCACACTTGTTTAAACATGTCAATCTGAATTTTGCTTAATTTCAAACAAATTTGGATCTGACAGTTCCCGCGGAACAGGACCTTCTTCATAGCAGTAAAAAGGAATCCCGCATAGCAGGATTCCCCATCAGTACAGCCTACAGAATAAGTTATGCCGTCATACATCTATTTTATTCATTTTCAATACAGATCCGCAAAGATCTCCACGCACTTATCAAACCCATGGACCGGCTGATCGTAATGATTCTGTTTGTCATTTCTGAACACCTCCTTTTATTATACCGCCGCAGCCTTTTGCCGCGGGACATCTTTGCCCGTTCCAAGCTCTTTATACGTCCTGCGGATAATAAACGCTGCGAAAATAAACGTCAGTATGTCAGCCGCGGGGAACGAATACAGCACTCCGTCCAGCCCGAAGAATACCGGGAGGATGATCGGAAGGAACACTCCGAAGATGATCTCACGGGTCAGAGAAATCAGGGTAGACTGGACTGCTTTTCCCAGCGCCTGCAGGTATATAAATGTCCCTTTGTTCACTGTGGCAAGAATCATCATACACAGATAAATACGGAAGCTCTTCACTGCAAACTCTGTATAATACCCGCTTTCGTTCGCCGCGCCGAAAACACCGATAAGCTGACCCGGAAATATCTCTGCGATCAGAAGAGCAATAGCTCCCACGGCCGCCTCTGCGATGAGCAGATACGTGAAAAGCGTTTTCGCCCTGTTCTTTCTTCCGGCGCCCACATTATAGCCCACAACAGGAATACAGCCGGCTGCTATTCCAACAGCGGCCGAGATCGCGATCTGGAAGAACTTCATGACGATCCCCAGCACGGCAAGCGGGATCTGCGCATAGTCGGGCTGCCCGAATATTTTATCCATGGCGCCATATTTCGTACACATATTCTGGACAGCAGCCATGGAGATGACCAGGGAGATCTGTGACAGGAAGCTGGTGATGCCAAGCGCCAGAAACCTCCTGATCAGACCGCCCCACAGACCAAAACTTCCTCTTTCCAGCTTTACTGCCTTCATGTGGAACAGGTACCAGACAGAAAGCGCTGCCGTAAGCATTTGTCCGATAACCGTTGCAACAGCCGCTCCCATCATGCCCATTTTCATAGGGAAAATAAATATCGGATCAAGTATCACATTTGTGATGGCGCCCGCCAGGGTCGCAAACATGGCAAATTTCGGGCTGCCATCAGACCGGATAATCGGATTCATCGCCTGCCCGAACATGTAGAACGGAACGCCCAGGGTGATCCAGAAGAAATACTCTTTTGCACAGGCATACGTCTCTGGATTGACTTTCCCTCCAAAGAAAGCCAGGATCGGCTCCATAAAGATCAGATAGATTGCTGTCAGCATCACGCTGCTGATAATACAGAGCAGTATGGAACTGCCGATACTTTTGTGCGCGTCCTCTTTTTTCCCCGCTCCCAGGCTGATGCTGACAAACGCACAGCAGCCGTCGCCGATCATGACCGCGATGGCGAGCGCCACCACTGTCAGCGGGAATACAACTGTATTTGCCGCATTTCCATAAGATCCCAGGTAACTGGCATTTGCAATAAAAATCTGGTCCACAATATTGTAGAGAGCTCCAACCAGCAGAGAAATAATGCACGGGATAGAATATTTCCGCATCAATTTCCCGATCTTTTCTTTTTCCAGAAAAGCGTTAGATTTTTGTTCCATTGGAATTACCTCCTTAAAATAAAAAAACGCATACCTTCCGTATGCGTAAAAAAACGATACAGAAGGCGGCCACTCCGTTTCGTATCAGATTGCATAAATGCACTTCTTGTATCGTGTCTGGCTTTATTTGATTTGTATTAATAATACTACAAATCCAACAAAATTTCAAACATTTCACTTGATTTTATTGCTGTTGGACTTATAATAAAATAAGATGTTTAAACAAGGGGAAATCGTTATGCCGAAAGCAAAATATACTCATATCTACCAAGACCTCAAAGAAAAGATCGAAACAGAAGTCTATTCTTATCAGGAGATGCTTCCATCGGAAAATACGCTTGTCCTGGAATATGACTGCTCCCGCAATACAGTGCGCCGGGCGATCTCCGAGCTGACGGCGGACGGCTATGTACAGCCCATGCACGGCAAGGGAGTGCGGAATATCTTCCGGCCGGTAGAACAGGCAGCGTTTACCGTAGGAGGGATCGAGTCCTTCAAGGAATCCTCCGTCCGCAACAGGCGCGAAGGTTCTACGCAGGTCCTTCAGTTTGCTGAGATCACCGCTGATGAAAAGATTGAAAAAAAAACAGGATTCCAAAAAGGAACCCTGCTCTATTATATCCAGAGGCTCCGCTTTCTGAACGGAATCCCTCTGATCCTGGATCACAATTATTTTCTAAAAGAAGCTGCTCCCGGGCTCACCCCGGAAATTGCCTCCCAGTCAGTTTATGAATATCTGGAAGGGACACTGGGGCTTACCATTTCCACTAGCAAGCGGACTCTTACCGTCGAACATGTCACCCAGGTGGATGAAAAATATATCGACTTAAAAGGCTACAACTGTATGGCTGTCATCACAAGCCAGACCTTTGATGTCAACGGAATTCAGTTTGAATACACGCAGTCAAGACATCATCCTGATTTTTTTCGATTTCAGGATGTGGCGACGAGAAAGATGCATTGATATCCGTCACACCTGTCCCCGCATTCGGATGGATCTGGGAGTAGACCACATCCACGAAAAAGACAGCCATAAGAGCGATGCAGACGGCTTTCAGGCGCTTCTCGTCAACTCTGCTCACAAGGTTGTCTGCCATCGGCGCGATGGCATAGGTAATCGCCAGTCCTCCGATACCGAACACCAGAAGTCCCTCCGCGCAGATCCTGCCGTTTAGATTCAGAAAATATCCACTGTAATCCCACCATTTCAGTCCTCCGGTGGCAATCTCCATAATGAGGGACGTCATATATTCCAGGAACCCGCAGACTACGATCGTAGCTGTAAACTCCATCGCCGGATTCTTTCTGAACCGGTACAGAAGCGTAAGGATCAGCACGGACCCTGTCCCGTAGATCGGCAGCCACGGACCATGCAGGGCGCCGCGGTTTACGAAAGTCCCGTAGCTTACAAGGTGCATTCCCACTTCCCACAGCCAGCCTAAGAAGGACAGTCCCAAAAACAGGACGACCAGAGACCATACTGAGTAGTGGCGCATATAGTTCAGGGACTCCACAAATTTTCTCCTGTTTTCTTCCGGGATCGGGTAGAATCTTACCGGATACGCCTCGCCCTGGGTATCGTCGATCAGCTCATAGACTCTCACGATCTCTGCCTGCCGGCGCTCATACTCTCTGTCTTCCTCCCTTCGCAGGAGGATCACCCCGAAGTTCCTTGCAAGGAATCCTCTCCATCCGCTCAGCCCGTCATCTTCTTTTGGGGCATTCTCCACCACATAGATCACATCCGCATACTTTTCTCTCAGAAGCCTTTCGTCCGGCTTTTCATAGAGATACGTGTCATACAAAAGCTCCGCGTCCGGTATATTCTTTGATTTTGCTTCCGCTCGCAGCACTGCATAATACTGAGTAAAAGCTGCTGTTTTATACGGATTTGTAAAGAATACGCTGAAAACGCCCATGGTCAGCATCCCCAGGACCTCCCAGCCCAGAAAGGACAGCTCAAAGATAAAACACTCCCACTTATGCCCCTTCATCATGCGGCGGGACAGCGTGATCGCCTGACGCGCCGTCAGATCCGGATTCTCAGCCACAATATAAGGCACAAGGTAATAAGAATAATGCTTCACTGCAATCCCCACGATGGTAAGACACCATAAAGAGTAAAAGATATATTTCACAAACATTGTCCGGGATGCCTTCAGCCACTTCTTGATCCGAAGCAGGAACATGAATCTCTGCGCTGTCACCCGTTTATAAAGCAGCCCTTCCAGAAATACTCTCCGGACGACCACGGGAAATGTATTCTGGATCAGGAACCAGAACCCAAACATAAGCAGGGCTCCCAGTACGATCAGGATCATTACTCCCACATTCTTTGAGCCTGTGACCGAAGCGATCGCCGCCACTGCGGTCACAATGATAGATCCCGATGTGACCTGGTTGACAATGCCGGACAACACGCCTCTCGTCCGCCCGAACGCAGGATTCCCCTTATCGGCATGTTCAATGGCATTCTCCTTGATCTGATCTGCCATCTCTTTCCCTGCCTGAGTGTTATCCTCAGCGATGATCCTGAGCACATCTTCCCAGCCGATACTGCGCATATTCGCCTTGACCGTAATGCCGCTGTCACCGCTTATATCATTTTCGATCTGTTCAAATGTCTGTTCATATGACCGGGCCGAAGAAAAGTTCAGCGAGCTTCTGAACTCCGCTGACAAAAAGGCCGCAATCAGACATGCTGCCACAAATATAAAATAGTGTTTTTTCAGTGACTGCTTTCCCTGTTTTTTCATTTGTTTCCTGGACATCATCTACTCCTATATTTCTCCAGCGCATACACTGCCGCTCCCGTGGCGCCGACGATCTCCGGCTCATTACAGATATACAGCTTTGCTCCGATCTTCTCCTCCACCGCGCGCACAACGCCCGGATTCTTCGCCACTCCTCCGGTCATCATAAAATCCGGCTCCAATCCTACCCGGCGGAGCAGCCCGGAAGCCTTGTTGGCAATGGCATGGCAGACCCCGTCCGCGATGTCCGCCTTCTCCTTGTTGCTGGCGATCAGAGAGATCACCTCAGACTCTGCAAACACGGAACACATACTCGTAATCTCGATTTTCTCCTTTGAGGTCAATGCAATCGCCCCCAGCTCGTCCAGCGATACCTCCAGAGTCCGGGCGATCATCTCAAGGAAACGCCCTGTTCCGGCAGCACACTTGTCATTCATGACAAAGTCCTTGACCTCGCCGTTTTCATTGAGCCGGATCGCCTTGCTGTCCTGTCCTCCGATATCAAGGATGGTGCGGATCTTCGGATTAAAATAATGGGCGCCCTTGCCGTGGCAGCTGATCTCCGTCACGTTCTCATCTGCAAACTCAATGCTGACTCTTCCGTATCCCGTGGAGACGATCCAGGAGATATCCTCCCGCGCAAGCCCTGCCTTTTCAAGCACTTCGTGCAGTACCCTGTCCGCGCTGACGCCGGACTTTGCCCCGGTGCGCACCACGGAAAACGCTTTGATCTTTCTGTCCTGATCCATAATGACCGCATTGGTCGATGTGGATCCGCTGTCTATTCCCATTACATACATCGTTCCGTCTCCCTTTCTCTGTATATCCGGTCTGCGCGTCTCCGGCGTCAGCGCCTCCAGAAACGCCTCGATCCTGGTCCTCACCTGCCCTCCGCTCTGCCGGGTATAGTCTGTCTCCAGCAGCAGCATGGGGCGGTCCAGCCAGTCTTTCAGCCATGCATACTCATAAGCATAATTATCGCAGAACTGAACCGTATGATAAATAATCCCATCCACGCTGCCCGCGCATCTCCGAATCAGTTCGTCACGGTTGGCTGCCTGCTCCATCCTCATACACGGGAACTGGCTCAAAAGCCCTCTGGCATAACCAGCCATAACATTCTTTTCATCTGCAAGAATCTTTCTTCCCAGCCCTGTACAGGTCAGATCAAAAGCAATGTTTGCCCCTCGTTCTGCCAGAATCTTCTTGATGCTGTCATTTGCCCTTGCGCCGATAATGCCAATATTGACTGCATTCTCTTTCACAGCATACTGCTGCCCTTCCTCGATCTCCTTCAGATAGCCGCAGAATTTCTCCTCATCAAAACTCTTCCCTGAGAACTCCTCATATTCTCTGATCATGGCGCGGATCCGCTGCTCATAGAGAGTGATCCCCGCGTCCTTTGTGATCCGGGGCGTGTCCAGCATGTAGATGAACTTGTCCGGGAACTCTTCCCTGAGCACATCATAGAGCCTGCGGATGCTGTCGCAGCACGTAGTCAGGATCACACCCTCGTACGCTCCGTCCATGACCGCTTCCAGCACCCCTTTTGCAAAGCTGCAGATATTGGGATGCATCCGGATCTCCGCCTGATTGAAATTGGTCACATCCGGCTCGATCCGTTCCATCTGCACGCCCATGGCTTCAAAGACTTCCACTGGCGCGTATTTACATATATAACCTAACATATCTTCTGCTCCCTGTGCGCTGCTTCCTCTTTTTCTGTCTCTCCATCCTCTCCTGATTCCAGCATTTCCAGAAACGCTTCCAGACGGGTCTTGATCTGCCCGTCATGGCTGTTTCGCCGGTCGATCCCGTCTCCGTCCAGAATCAGCATGGGGATACCCATATCCTGCATTTTTTCTTTCAGCAGAAGGCTCCCTCCCGAAGACTGCTTGCAGCCCCAGTGGCAGAACTGGATCACCGCGTCCGGGCGGAGCGTATCCGCCAGATGCCCCACCATCTCCGCCTTGTGGGAGTAGGACCCGTTGTACAGATTTCTTATGATCTTTTTCGCCAGCGCGTGGAACGGTTTTGCCGCATCCATCTCCTCCATGGAATCCATGATGATATCACTGGCTATGATCTGGTACTTCCGGTTCGAATTGAAATAACTCTGAAGCGTTTCCTGATAAAACGGCAGCAGATGGATCCACAGGATCTTCTTCCCGTCGAACTTAGGATAATTCTCGATATCCTTTATCATAAACCGGATCAGGTCGAGAAACTCCTGCGTGCCGATGAGAAGATGCATTCCCATCATCATATAGAGATGGCTGATCAGCTCTCCCGGATAATACCGTTCGCTCTGAAGACGGAAGAAACGCATCAGTTCCCTCCTTGTCTCATTTTCGATCCGTATTGCCTCTCTTAGTTTTTCCTCGTCAAAGGCTTTTCCGCAGCGCCGCTCAAGCTCTGCCGCAAATTCTTTCAGCTGCTCCACCAGATAGTCCACGGACGGCTCATCGTCCCGGTACGGAACATCAAGGAATGTGAAAGGAACTCCCTTTTTCTTCTCCAGATACCGGAAGGTATTCAGGTTTCCGTCACAGGAGAGCGACGTTGTCACCGCATACTCCGGCACAGGCACTGCCCCGCTGTCGATAGCGCCCACAAACGTCTTGTGATAGGAACACAATGTAGGAGCAATTCCGGTATTCTGCGCGTAATCGATAAAAAAGTCCTCCAGATGATACCCGCTGAAATAGCAGGAAAGGCACTCGATGGAAAGCGTACTCAGCCCGAAACATCCGATGATCTCGCAGGGCGAAAAGATATTTCCCCACACATAGCTGTCCGGTCGGCCCAGCGAATCCGCCACAAAAGACATCATCATTGCCTCCAGCTTCTGGTATCCCTTTGAAATCCCTTTCTTCGGGAGCAGTTTTGTGCGGAGCTTGTTTAATTTAAAGCCCAGCAGCATCTGGTCCCAGCTCTCACCGGGATGCGCCGCTGTCTGCTCTTTTACATGATCAATATATTTATCTGCGAGCCACATATGTTTCCCTCCATATACTGTTTCATTCAGACGCTCTTCTCTATATGATTCCCGCCAGCTGCGGCGGTCTGCGCGTACTGACAAGATTATATCAGTCTTTCAATTAAAAAGAGTCTGGGAAATTTTACATTTTCCAGACTTTTTAAGGTGCTGACCTAATCAATCCTGATACATTATAATCTATAATCAGGCGATTCGTCTATATTGTTTTTTAACATTTTATTTCAACCCTTTAGTCAGAGGAATCAGGCACAGCAGCAGGACAATACCCACAATACCGACCAGAATGCCGACTATCATATTGCCCCACACCATTGTCAGGCACATTCCTATCCCAAAGACAAGCGCTCCGATGATCCCCAGCAGAACTGTTCCGATCGTTTTCACTGACAGCCGGACAGGGGTTTTATTCTCCATCTTTCTCCAGACCAGCACCATGATCAGCAGTACCACTGCTCCGATCACGCCCATCACAACTCCCTGGTTAAATGCATTCCACTCCGGGATCAGCGCCATGCACATTCCCAGCGCAAACAGAATTCCTCCGATTGTTCCTAAGATCATTGCCACAAAATTACTCTTCTTCATGATTGATTCTTCTCCTTTCTCTCTTCTGCTGTTCCGCTGCAAGTCTTGCCTTTGCTTCCTCAACGGTCTCTCCGTCTTTTGTCAGAAATTCATCTACAAAAGAATCCGACATTTTTGTAAAACCGTTTACAGCGCCTTCTTCAATCTTTTTGTAACCGCCGACCACGGTTTCTTCGATTTTTTTATAGCCGCCGACTACCTTTTCCGCAATCTTCTCATTTGCTTTGACAAGTTTTGATTTTGCCATGAGTTATTCCTCCTTTTGTCTGTTTCCCTTTCACGATGAGAGGATAGCTCCCTGATTTTTTCAAAACGTTTCTGTTTTGTTTCCGAAATATTAATCCTTATTTTTTGTTTCTCATTGGAAAATATCTCCGTTTTGTTTTTAGTTTTCTTTATAATATTGTTTTTAAGCTATAAAAAAAGAACCCTCTTCAGGATTCTTTCCTTTTACAAGCATAACAGATCATACTGACTCCCAGCGCCGCTATCAGTATACATACCGCCAGCCCGGTGATCCCGTTCATCCGGTTCGGGTCCAGGCTGCTCGTTTCCCGGAAGGATGCAAGCATGGTCGCCTGGAGTGTGAGCAGAGATACCAGCGCGTCAGCCACCCCTATATTCCGGATCGTGATCAGGATCGGCGACTCCATTTTTCTCACCTTGACCATATTGATCACAGCCATCGTTATCTTATAAAATGTATACGCAGCAATAGCTATCACCATGATCTCTGAATGTGTTTTCGCCCTTCCCTGCGCTATCGTCAGAAGAACAACGCCGCTCAGGGCGAGATTCAATAACAGGAGAAGAATCCCGTCTGTTCTGATGACCGACAGCTGCTTTTTTCTGATCAGCTTCTGCTCCTCCATGCGCGATGTTTTTCTTTCCGTATTCACGGCACAGTACCGCATGATCCCAAGAAGACTGTAATAGACGGCCATCGTAATAAACCATGCGGATTGATTCATAATGCCGATAACACCATTGTAAACCGTATAAGCCACATTGATCGCAAATGACGGCATAGTCGTCAGAATTGTCCGATATGTATAATCTTCAAGAAACCGGGCGCCAAAGGATGTCTTTTTAACCGCTAAAACGATCCTTTCGATTACTCCCCGTCTCAGATCCTGATACAAACAGATACAGGCTGCGGCAAGCAAAACCGCGGCAAGGACATACACGATGATCCCGGCAGCCTGCGGAAGCATGCCTTCCTGCGCCTGTATGACGGATAAGACGGAAACAGCTGCCGCCCCCAGATAAATGAGCAGATGATTTATTCCTTTCTTCATCTCTTTCAGCGGCCATTCCGGTCCCGCCGCCCTCCTTCCCGCACTGCGGATTCGGTATGATCTCTTCGATCTCCTGTCTCTTTCACCGGACAATGGTAACCTCTTTTTGTTTCGGTTATATTTACGTTTTGTTTCTGAAATATTAAACACTGCAATTTTCATCGCTGTGCTTTATGCGCCTTTTATACTTTTCAGTGTCTTCTTAAACTGAATCGTAAACAGAACCGCCGTAAACGTCACTGCAAACAGATCGGCAATCGGTTCCGCCATATATACAGCCAGAGTCTGGTCTGATCGCATGATCTGCGGCATAATATAGATGAGCGGGATTAAGAGGACAAACTTCCTCATCACCGCGACAATGATCGATTCAGCTGCTTTGCCCAGCGCGTTGAAGGTCATCTGGCATGCCATCTGTATTCCGAACAGGAACATGGACGCCATATAGATGCGCAGCGCTGTCCCGGTATAGTCCATCAGCTCTGCGTCCGATGTAAACATTGCGGCAAACCCTCCGGGGAACAGCATGACAAGCAGCCACAGCAGAACAGCATATGCCACACTGACTTTAAGAAGCAGCTTAAACGCCGACCGCACTCTTCCCGAATCGCCGGCTCCGTAGCAATAACTGATGATTGGCTGGGCGCCCTGCCCCAGTCCCTGAAGGGGGAGCATTGCAAACTGCATGACACTTGTAAGGATCGTCATCGCGCCGACCGCTATATCGCCGCCGTACTTCTGAAGAGAACTGTTAAAGCATACAGAGATCACACTCTCGCTCGCCTGCATGATGAAAGTTGCAACACCCAGGGCAAGGCAGGGAAGTATGATGTTTGGGGTAAGTCTGAGATTCTTTCTCTTTATTTTCAGGAAGGTTTTCTTCCCGCACAGGAATCCGACCACCCAGATGCAGGAGAGCGCCTGAGAAATGATCGTTGCAAGGGCAGCGCCCCGCACATCCATATTAAAGCCGAAGATAAAGATCGGGTCCAGGATGATGTTTGCAACCGCGCCGATGAGCACCGAAAGCATTCCTGTCTTTGCGAAACCCTGAGCAGTGATGAACGCATTCATTCCAAGCGTGATCTCCACAAAGATCGTTCCCAGGGCGTAGATATTCATATAATTTACACCGTACTCAATCGTATTCTCGCTGGCTCCGAAAGCCATGAGGAAATCTCTGTTCCAGATCAGCAGCACAGCGGTAAGTATAACGGAAATAATAATCTGAAGCACAAAGCAGTTCCCAAGCGTCTTTTCCGCTGATTCCTTATCCTGCTTTCCCATAAAGATCGACGCCCTGGGCGCGCCTCCGTATCCCACAAGCGCGGCAAACGCGGAAACGATCATAATCAGCGGCATACATACGCCCACCCCTGTCAGCGCTGTTGCGCCGATATCCGGGATATGTCCGATATAGATCCTGTCAACAATGTTGTACAGCATATTGATCAGCTGCGCCGCTACTGTCGGCAGAGCCAGCTTAAGGAGCAGTTTTCCCAAGGGCTCTGTCCGCAGGAATTGTTTGTCCTCACTTGCTGCCCCTGAGCTTTGATTCCCCTTTTCCTGTAATTCAGTCTGATCCTGTTCTGTCCGTCTCATGACATTTCCCTTCCTTCCATTGCTCTTTCTGTATTTTCAAACAGTCTGTCAACGCCCCCTGTTACCGGACCCGCCTGAGATATCTTCTGCCGTATCCTTTAACGGATTATTATAGCACTCTGATTTTTTAAGTCAAGAAAAAGGACGCAGGCCATACGTCTGCGTGTGTAGGTTTGTCAAACATATGTTACACCATGCTGAATAAATTCCTTCAAGACAGTCTGTGGGGATTTCCAGCCCAAA
>CALWFS010000019.1 GCA_944377705.1 uncultured Mediterraneibacter sp.
AGCTGCATTTCTCAAATACCGGCGGATGCGGCCCTGCGATCCCATCGTCATTGTAACCTACGGAATGGAAGAGGAGACGGGGCACGATGCAGTGGGCGGCATGAATATCTTTTACATAGCCTCCGCGTTTTCTGGTCGCCTTAATCTCGATCCCGTTTGCTGAATTTTCAAGGTCGCAGTTCCAGATCCTTACATCCCGGATCCCGCCGGACATCTCGCTTCCAAGCGCGAATCCGTGTCCGAACCGGCAGACACAGTCAAAGATCCGTATATGTTCGCACGGTCTGTTGATCACATTTCCCTCCGGATTTTTGCCTGCTTTGATCGCCACCGCGTCGTCTCCTGTATCAAAGGTACAGTCGAAGATCGTACAATTCCTGGAGGAATCCGGGTCCCAGCCATCGCCGTTCCAGATATTCCTGGACTGGAAATGGCATCCGTATGTCACGATATTTTCTGAGTAGATCATGTGCACATTCCAGCTAGCTCCGTTTTTCAGCGTCACGTTATTGATAGAAATATTCTTTGCATTGCAGATATGGAGGAGACGCGGGCGGACTCTGCCTGGTATGGTATCTGCGTTTTCATATTCTTCTATCTTGCTGCCAAGTTCCGCCAGATAGTCTTTCAAACGCTCCCTCTCTGCCTCGATCACACGCTCCGCGAGCAGCCTTCCGCCGCCTTCGATGGTCCCGCCTCCGCGGATCACTACATTCCTGCTGTCGGCTCCGGCGGTATGGTCTGCTTTTCCAAGGTTCAGAAGCCCGCTTAAACATTCCATCTCTGTCCCTTCAAACCGGCTCCAAATCCTGGGCAGATAGTCGTCCGGCTCCGCGGTCCCCCTCAGAACTGCCCCTTTGTCAAGGTACAGCTCCATATCACTGTGAAGACGCAGGGATCCTGTCATATACACCCCTTCCGGGAAGTACACCGCCTGATCCGGCGCGCAGTCGTCAATGGCGCGCTGGAGAGCTTCCGTATTGACTGTCTCCCCGTCTCCTTTTGCAAAGTAAGGCGCCTGTGTCACGTTGATCCTTGTCTTTCCCTTCTTTGTGCGGCAGAAGATCCTCGCTTTCTGAAGCTCCTCGCCGTCTCTCACAGCACGCAGGCATACTTCATACTCTGTATCCGCTTCCAGATCTTTGACACCGAAGTGGCACTGCTTTGTATCTCCCGCTCTGGATCCGTTTACCCAGATCTCGTATATATCTCCCTTCTGCTCTCCTTCCGGGAGCTCCCAGTACAGCATGATTTCATGATCCTGCGCGTCCCAGTTGATCTCCCCGAACCGAAATGTCTCTGCTTTTCTCAGCACATCGGATACAATCGGAAGATAAAATTCCCGTATCGCCTCAAAATTCGGATGAGTCCCCGTGGGTTCTTCTCCGGGCGCCGGGATTCCGTCTTTGAGCACATCAAAAGAATACTTCCTGCACATTGCCTCGTCCGCTGTATCCAGTCTGCATTCGTCATAGATATCTGCTACTGTCGCTCCCATGTGGGCGCACACGTTCATCTGGATCCTGTGCAGGGCTTCCTGTACCCCGCGGTCCCGGTAACCCAGTCTGTGAACCGCCACATAGACGACCTTTGCCCGCGGCCAGTTCCTTTGGATCGCGCCTATGGTTTCTGCGAACGCCCCGGCAAAAGTGCCAAATAAAGCAGGATCCGTCTTTCCGCTGCCATCGGCCTTTTCATTTGCCGCCTCTCTGACAGCTTCCTCCGCATCCCCCAGCTTGTCAAGCACCGGCTCATAGGCGTCATTGGTTCCGCCGTCAAACACAACGTAATCCGGGTCAAGTCCATCCGCCGCCGCCCTCGCGATCTGGTCCTCAAGGATCATCCCCCCGAGCCCTTCTTCGTCGATGGGGCTGCCCGGCATGATACATGCCCCGTTGTTCGCGTACTTAGTAACTGACATACCTTCCTGCTCTGCCACAAATTCCATGAATCCTGCTTTTTTATATAAATGTCCGTCAACAATACTGTCGCCAAACGTGATCACTTTTTTCCCTGTCAAAACTCCCATATCCGATCTTCTCCTGTCTCCTTACTGCAGAAACGCTGTGCTGAACAGCTCCCTTTTTTTCATCAGCTCATAAATATCTTCATCCGGCAGGTGATTCTCTGTCATAAGGATGAGCATGATCCTGCGGTCTTCCTCCGAATAGGTCAGCTCTCTCTGCCAGTCGTGGAAATCCGGTCCGTCTCCCAGATTGCGCACATAGCTCATGTAGCCTTTGAGTACCCAGGCAGACTGCTTCACATCCGTCAGGCAGTCATTTGCATAGAATCCGTTCCACTTCCCGTGTTCTCTTGCCCGCATGGAGTGGTCTGCCTCCATGTATTCCTCTCTCGCCATACCGCCGTAGAAAAAGGCTTTTCTGTAATCCTCTTCCATCGCAGCCAGCAGACTCTGACAGATCAGGTACGCCCCTGTAAAGCAGTGGTAATGGATCTGTCCGTGGAGCATCAGTGAATCCCGGAACAGGCGGCGGGACTTTGTATCTTTGATCTGTGCGTCTGCCGTCTCGCAGACATCCAGATAATTCCGATAGTTTTCGCTTCCCTTCCTGCAGATCTCCTCATAGACAAGCACCTGCTCTTTCAGCGTCTTAACATCAGTCAGCCACAGCAGATCCTCTGATGCCTCTTTCGTCCCTTTCATGTACCGGGACACGAGCATCCTTCCCACATGGGTGGAGAACTGATCCCCTGCATGGTCATCCTCATTCGGGCCGTACAGGACAGCCGCTTCGTGGTATGCTTTCAGACAGTCCGCAATCAGTTCTGCATTTTCCGCTCCGTAATAGGTCTTTCCGTATTCTTTTCTGTGTTCCTCGATATCCACGCTGCCGCACCGCCACATGTGGGCGATAAAGTCAAGATAGTATGTATGCGGCTTGACGTTGGAGCTGTTGATGATCCAATAGTCGCAGCAGCCGTGCTCCATTGTGCTCTGAAGTTCTCTCTCCACGAACTCAGGCGCATTCTGAAGCATCGTGATATGATTCGCTGCCTGAAGGTCATAGAAGGATACATGATAATAGATTCCGTTCTTTCCGGGATCGTCTTTTTCCGGCATAGCGGGGATCCTCGGGTTATGGTTCCACTGTCTTCTCGTAACCATTTTCCCGAACCCGTTATCCGCCCAGATCTTGATCACATCATCCGGCAGCTTCAGGTATCTCTGCTGATACAGCTCCATTGTCTCACCGTACAGGTTCGTGCAGCACATCGCGTCCGGCAGCTTCTCCTTAACCATGTCATACTGTACCTGGATCAGGTTTCCCATCAGTTTTCCCCTTGCCTCAGGGGTATCATATGCCGGGTCATCATCCCAGAAAGGCCGGTCTCCCTGCCCGCGGAAACCGAGATTCCAGACTACGTTTAAATCCTTCTGATCCCCAATCCCTTCCTCCCAGAGCTTTCGGAATTTCTCCCCATGGACGTCATAGGACGCCTCCAGTCCGGGGTACGCCCGGGCGAACATCTCCGCGCCCAGGGGCTCTGCGTGATGGTGAGTGATATACAGCCCCATGTCAGAGGCGAGCTTTCTGTACTTCCTGGAGCTTTTGTCCGTGCCCGGGATCACCATGTTTCCGCCGCAGCGAAGCAGCGCCTCAAACACCATTTCCCACGGCTTCTCCTCACTGTAATCCACTTCCCATGTCTTTAACAGGACCTCGTCGTTCACGAACCAGCCCCTCAGCCTTATAGGGAACGGACGGGATTCCACTCGATAGTTTTCCGGGATCGCGTATGAAGCTTGTTTTTTAAAGCTCTGGTCATTCCAGAACCAGAAATCCGTAACCCCGAGGATGCTCCTGCTGATCTCGTAGATCCCGTACACAAATCCAAGGTCGCTCCCCGCACTTAATTTTAACTGATTCTTCTCCTTAACTGCAATGAGCAGGAAACACTCATCGCCAAGTGCTTCCTGCTCAAGAAGGAGCTGAATCCCCGGGTCCGCCGTCGGCTCACATGTATTCTGTATATCTCTTCTAAGATGATCCAGCGCATGTTCCACAGTTGCGGAGCGGACCTGTGATATGATTTCTGTATTTTGATTCAGCGCAAATTTCATATTGTATTACCCCTTGATACCATCCATTGCGATACCTTCTACAAGATATCTCTGGAATATAATGAAGATGATCAGCGCCGGGAGCAGTGACAGAAGTGACATTGCAAACAGCGCGCCGTAGTTGTTGTAGGTATTCGGGTCAAGGAACAGGTTCAGCGCCAGTGACAGTGTGAACTTGCTCGGTGTATTCATAAAGATCAGCGGCTGGAAGAAATCCTGCCATACCCAGTAAAAGGCAAAGATGGATGCTGTCATGATCGCCGGTTTTACGACCGGTACAAGGATCTTGAACAGAATCGCGATCTTGCCGCATCCGTCGATCTCAGCAGCCTCGTCGAGCTCCTTCGGAACACCGCGGAAGAACTGTACAAGCATGAAGATGAAGAACGCGGTACCGAAGAACCAGGGGAGCACCAGTGCAATTCTGGTATCTACCAGATTCAGCCTTCTGAGGATAATGTACTGCGGTACGACCATGACCTGTGACGGGATCATCAATGTGACCATAACACAGGAGAACCAGAACTTGCCGCCCAGGAATTTGATCCTTGTAAACGCGTATGCGGCAAGAAGTGAGATAAATACACAGCCGACCATCGCAAGCACTGTGACAAATACTGTATTCCCAAGGAATGTCAGGAAGGAGACTCCTGCCACACCTTCCCACGCGTTCATGTAGTTTGTCGCCGCGTCAAAGACTTCCGGAATCAGGGAATATGTATTCGTAAACATGGTTTCATTGCTCTTAAATGAACTTGCCAGAAGCCAGAGCATCGGGTAGATCATAAAAAAGCCGATCACACACGCAACGACATGGAATATGACGGCGTCTAACTTTCTTTTTTTGTGCATACTCTTCATGATCATTCTCCTCCTGACTCATAGTAAACCCAGTTGTTCTGTGTCTTAAACAGGACGACCGTAAATACCGCGATGATAATTACGAGGATCCATGCAAGAGCACAGCTGTATCCCATGTCAAAATATGTAAACGCGCGGCGATACAGGTACAGTACGTATGAAAGTGTGCTGTCCAGCGGACCGCCGTCTGTGATGACATAACTCTCTGTGAACACGCGGAAACCATTTACCATCTGAAGGATCAGGTTGAAGAAAATGGTCGGTGTCAGCATTGGCAGAGTGATCTTGAAGAAGATCGTCGGCTTCTTTGCTCCGTCTACCATTGCGGATTCGTATAAGGAACCCGGGATCTGCTTCAGAGCAGCCAGGAAGATAAGCATGGATGAACCGAACTGCCATACACCCATCAGGATGATAACTGCAAGCGCCGTCTTCGGATTACCAAGCAGGGATACTTCCTGATTAATGCCAAGTACAGACAAAAGTGACATTACAACACCTTTGTTACCAAAGATCTGCTGCCATACGATCGATACGGCAATACTTCCTCCGATAATGGACGGAATATAGTAGATCGTCCTGTACAGCCCCAGTCCTCTGTGCTTTGTATTGAGAAGCATTGCCACAATCAGGGCAAACGCAAGACGGAGGGGTACAAGGAAAATCGTATAGATAAATGTAACCTTCAATGCCTGCCAGAATGTATCGTCATTTGTAAAGATACGAACATAGTTGTCAAAACCGATAACCTGTGCATCATTCAGGAGGTTGTAATCGGTAAATGAGTAGTATATGGAGATAAGCATCGGAAGGAAATACATGAGCACGAAACCAAACAGCCACGGAGCGAGCATCACATACCCGGCTATATTGTCCCGGCGCTTATATTCTTTAACCTTATTCTTCATTCTTTTTACCTCTTCTTTATCATGGGAACAGAAGGGACCTGATTCAAGCCCCTTCTGTTCTCATTTATGGAATCTCTTTTCAGCCATTCAACAAAAGCCTGACCACTTTATTATCCGTTATTTCTTTCCAGGATTTCGTTTGCCTGTGTTCTGAAGGATGCAGCAGCTTCTTCTGCTGTCGCCTGACCGTACATTACGCTGTTTCCAGCATCGTTAAATGCTTTGTTGATCTCAGCGATTCCGCCCGGATCAGCTGCCGGACACTCGCCGGCGATCTCTGTTACCTTATCAACATAATCGAACATATCGATCATTGTCTGGTCAACATCTTCTTTGCTCTTCAGGTAGTCACGGATCTCAGAGGAGATCGGCACACCTCTCTCAGCCATGATAATATCATTTGCTTCCTCAGAGTTGATCATCCAGTTGATGAATTTCGCACACTCTTCTTTTACTTTTGAAGACTCAGATACGCTCCAGAACATACCCGGTTTCAGCCACATTGCGTTGTTCTCTGTCGCGCCCGGCATAAGAGCCAGCTTCAGATTCGGGTTAGAAGCAACGACTTTGTTCGGATATGTGTTCCACTCAAGTGTGGTTCCGGCTTCGCCAGTTACGACCGGAAGGGACTCGATACCGAGTGTAGCGATCTGTGACTGCTCGTCCGGATCCGGTGTTACATTTGCAGAAGCCATGTCAGCCCACATCTGGAAGTAGTCTGCTGTGATAGAGTCATCCTCAAATGCAAGTGCTGTTCCGTCTTCATTGAACAGTGTCTCACCGTGCTGTCTTACATAGTAGTTAAAGAAGTTCATATCACCGAATGGTCCGATCGTTGCTGTCAGAGCGCTTTCCTCACCTGTTGACTCGGAAACTGCTGTGTTCAGCGCAATATAATCATCCCATGTCCAGTCATCTGTCGGAGCCTCTACGCCGGCAGCCTCAAGAACTTCCGGATTGTATGTAACTGCAAGAGCGTTTGTTCCTGCTACGATACCAGCCATCTTTCCATCGATAAGACCTGTGTTCAGTGTAGCATCGTCAACGTTTGTTGTATCGATCGTTCCATCCTCGATGAACTCGGACAGATCAGCCAGTGAACCGTTCTTTGCATATGTTGCGATATACAGGTAATCCATCTGTACGATATCCGGCATGCTTCCTGAAGCAGCCTGTGTGGAAAGTTTGTCGAAGTATCCTTCCCATCCTGCCGGTGTAGCCTCGAACTCAACATTCGGGTTCTCAGCTGTGTAAGCATCCAGGAGTGCCTGTGTATACTCATGTCTGGAATCGCCGCCCCACCATGTAATCTTGATCGTTGTCTTGCCGTCTGAAGAATCAGAACCGCCGTCTGCATCGTTTCCGCTGCTGCCGCATGCTGCCAGGCTGAATACCATAGCGCTTGCAAGAAGCAGAGATGCAAGCTTTTTCATTCTCTTTTTCATCTCATATCCTCCTCTTGAATTTGTGTCAACTTTCGTTGACCTTGATGAGTTTATTTTAATGTCCGGCCAGCAAAATAGGAATGGAATTAAAAGAGTACTTTCCTGTAAAAAACCGACTTTTTGTAAAAAACCGACTTTTTTGCAAAGCCGGTTTTTTCAATACAAAGATTCTCCAAATCCCCTATTTTTCACGCTTTTCTTTTCTAAGCCATTCGCAGTATTCCGTGGGTGTCATATCTGTCTCCTTGCGGAACGCTTTGCTGAAATACTGCCCGTCAGGAGAATATCCGACAAGCTCCGCCAGGGTAGATACCCTGGTTTCCGGGGCATAAGAAAGGATTTCCCTCGCCAGGCCGATCCGCACGCCTCTCAGCCATGTAGAGAACTTCTGATCCCGGCTTCTCACGAAAACTCTTCCGAAATGTTCCTCATTCATAAACAATACTTCCCTTGCCAGATATCTTATGGAAAGGTCCGTATTTCTGATATTCTCATACACTGCCTGGAGAATCTGCCTCATACGGATCTGTTCTTTCCCCGAGGACATATCGATCTCCCTGAGCTCAGCGAGCAGATCTGACAGCGTGCAGATCAGGACAGAATCATCGGATCCCACGCTTTCCCAGTCAAAATCCCTTTCAGAATCCTCCTCCTTTTCCTCACATGCCACCTGGTACACCAGACCGCAAATCCTTTTCTTTTGTTCAGCCTCTATGCCGCGCAGGTTCATCTTCATAAAGCCGAGATAAACTTCAAAAAGAATATCCGCATAATCTTTTACATTTTTCAAATGTTCGAACCGGAAAAACTCGGCAGAGTGCCCCTCATACCCCGACAGCCTTCCGGAGTGGAGGAGCGCCTCGCTATCTGACGGGCTTCCGATCTGAAACAGCTCTCTGAGCTGTGTATACAGCATGCTCACATGCTCTGTATCCCCGGTGTCACTGAGCGCCACCTGGATATTCTGCGGATTTACCCGTGAAAACTCATCCCGTATCCGCTCCGCGCTCTTTTCTATTCTGTCGATATCACGATCTCCGATCAGGAACAGAACGTCCTTATTGATTGCGGTCTCCATGAGGATATTTTCCTCCCCGTAAAGTTCTGACAGCACATTTTCGATCACGAACTGCTCCAGGGCATCAAACCTTGCCGCGGGATTGCGGAATCCGAGAAGACAAACGCCCGTCCTGCGATCTCCCATCTTCCCGAGAAAAAGCTCGTATTCCTTTCCGGAGGTCTCTCTGTTGAGCAGGATATTTCTGAAAACCTGCTCTTTGGCAAGGGGCAGGAGCTTTTTCACAGTTGTATCATACTTCCGTTTTTGCTGCTGTTTTTCCTGGATCTCCTCTTTTACCTTTTCGATAACAGGAAGCATCCTCTCCTCATCGCACGGCTTAAGGATATAATACTTGATTCCCAGCTCCATTGCCTGGCTTGTGTATTCATATTCTCCATAGCCTGACAGGACGATCACCTGGATGTCCGGAAATTCCTCCTTCAGCTCCCTGATCAGCCCAAGTCCGTCCATAACCGGCATCTTGATATCCGTCATCACAATGTCCGGGTGATATTTCACTACCTTTTCGTACCCGTCCTGTCCGTTCCATGCAGTGCCGGCAAGTTCAATACCATAGGAGCCCCAGTCAATGAGCTCTGCCATACCTTCACGCTCTATTTTCTCGTCATCTACTATCAAAAGCTTATACATACTCTCATTCCTCTGCTTTTTGTTTCGGGACACGGATCCGGATCGTAGTGCCTGCCCCCTCTTCACTGTCGATCATAAAATCAAACACATCGTATGTGATACGCAGCCTCTCGTATATATTCTTTATACCAATCCCATGCCCCTTTGGCTGCACTGTAAAATTCCGAACTTTTTCCAGATCTTCCTTCCTGATCCCCGGTCCGGTATCTTTTACTTCAAATAAGATAGTTTCTTCTTCCTCTGTCACAGTAATATCAATGTAACAGATCTCAGTCATAACATCCGCGCCGTAGAATATTGCATTTTCCACAAGAGGCTGAAGCGTCATGCGCGGCATTACATACCCTCCCGGTTCGCCCACTGTCTTTATGGTAAATTCCGCCCGATCTTCATAGCGCTGACGCTGGATCTCGATATAGCTTCTGATCATATCGATTTCCTTTTCCACAGTCGTATATGGATTTTCGTCAAAGCCTGCCCTGAGCAGGATCCCCAGCTCCACGATCATCTTCCCCGCAGCATCGTTTTTCTTCGCCCGGATCATCCAATGAATGGCATTCAGCGTATTGTACAGAAAATGCGGGTTGATCTGTGCCTGGAGCATCTTGTATTTTGTATCCTTTAAGAGCAGCTGTTTTTCATAGTTTTCATATACAAGCACATCGATCTTGTCCAGCATCACCTTAAATTCTCTTGTCAGCACGCCGACTTCGTCCCTGCGGTCCGCATCCATGGGAATAAGCTTCGCGCTCTGGAAATCTCCCGTCTCAACGACCTGCATGGACTGAGTCAGCGATTCCAGGGGCTTTGTGATTATTCCGGCGATCTTCCGGATCAGCAGAAGGAGAATAACAAAAGCAATGGCGAATCCAAACAGAGCCATGTTCCGCACTGTCGTAACCTGTCCGTAAATATCCGAATACGGGAAGAAATTCGTATAAGTCCATCCCATATCAGATGCGGTCAGCCAGCACATGAACCAGCGCTGCCCCTGGTAATTCATGATCCTGTACCCCTGGCTGCCCTGATCTTCGGGCAGCGGAGGCAGATCCTCCTGCATATCCTGGTAGATCATATTCTCATTTGTATATACAAAAAGCGCGGAGTGGTCCGCTTCCATCTGTTCCTTATTATTAGCGATAATTTTCCCCACATCACAAAAAAAGATCAGCGTTCCCAGATTGTCCAGGCTGGCGTCATCCCATCTGAGCACCTTTCTGCCGCACAGCAGGTATCCGCAGTCCCTTGTCGGTCCGTAGAGGACTGCTTCTCCTCTGGACGATTCCACGATCTCCAGAAATCTATTCATTTCATCTTCCGCGATATTCCACGGACTTCCCGCAGACTCCACGGAATTGCCGTATGGATCGATATAGCGCACGCCGTTGATCTCAGATTCTTCTGTATTCTCATACACAAGCTGCCACCTGAGCTCTGTCAGCGTCTGGCTGTATTCAAGTGTTTCCGGTTCGATCTCACTCAATCGTATGGCAGTATCCTGCATCTCAGCATCAATTGCCAATTCCCGGCTTCGGTTCTCTACATCAGACAGCCCATCCCTTACATCCTGCACATAATAGTCCAGTTCATGCAGCGAGTTTTCATACAGCCTTTTTTCAAATGCCTCCATACTGATCTGAAAAGCAAATACAGCCACAACAAGAAAAACCCCTGCGAATACAAAATACACAAGGAGCATCTTTCTTGTCAGATTCATATTTTTATATTTTGTCATAAAGTTCTCATATATGCGCATACTCTTTCCCTGCCGCTTACTTCCTGTTATCGCTTCCGGTATTTATTTACTGCTGCCCGCTGACAACTCCCTTTATCAGCTCTGCGGCATTTTCCATGTGTTCAGAGTGTGACAGCACGCACAGATACGCCGGGGAATATCCCACATATTTATCCAGAAAGCTGTCCGGACATTTTGCGAGATCAATCTGCCCGTCAGTCATATACTCGGCGAAGCTGTCATAAGCATCACCCAGGACATCCTCCATATCAGCAAAAGCTCCCTGAGACGCATACTCTTCATATACTTTCTCACCGCAGATCACAACGTCCGCCTCTCCCGCTGTCGAAAGAGAAACCCTCAGCTTCATGATGTTTTCATCGTTTTCAACGGATGTCGCTGTAAGAACGGTCTCCACATAGTCATGTTTTCCGCCGGTCCCTATGATATCAAGGATCCCCTTCTCCAGCTCTGATGCCGCCTCATCACTTGTGATCTCTGAATCTACTACCACGATCGACAGCAGGGTATCCTGCATGGCATTGCTGATCATGACGACCACGGTATATATGACAAGCACAACAGCAATAACCGCCACAAGCACTGCTTTATAATACTGCCAGAGATATTCCAGTCTGTCTTTTCCTTTTAATCTTCGGATCGTCTCCCACTGTTTCTGCCATTTTTCCCTGCTCGTCATATCCGATTCATATTGCTGTTTTTCCATATAAATCACTCCGGTATGTATTTTTTAAAGATTTTTCTGAAAATATGGGCGTTAATATAGCCGGCAAGCCCAAACCCGATAATCAGGTCAAAAAATGCCGCCACGATAAACTGTCCGAAGAACAAAAACGCCCATGGAAGCAGGCTGATGACTGCGGCCAGGACCGTAAACGGCAGATGAGCCAGGGCCATGAGGAAAGAATTCTTAAATACTTTCTTCGTGCTATTCTCAAAAAAAGCCATGATGGGAAACATATAACAGCTTCCCATGTATACAAAAATTGCGATCACGCAGAACAGGATGAAAAACGGACGCGCCGCCTCAAGTCCCTGTGTGGTACAGAAATAGAAATCGCAGCCAAGCACCGCTGCCACTGCCAGAAGAATCAGAGTGACAATAAATGACTGCTTGAAATTCTCGCGAAATGCTTGGAAAAAGTTCCTGGTCACATATGCCTCTTCATTCTTGATCATCTTCAGCGCCACAGAATAAAATGCCGTCGCCGCGGCTCCGGCTGTCACAACCGGGATACTGCACACGATCCACAGCACATTCAGAATAACAAGATCCGCCATCTTCCCCAGCGTCTGCGCTAATTTCCCATCCGCCGCGAATAATCCTCCCATGTTTCATTTCCTCCTGTATGTATCTCATTTTACTATTTTCGTATATTCTACTTGAAAAAAACCGACTTTTCAATAAAAAAACCTGATTTTATAGCGGTAAAAAACCGAGAATCCGCAGACAAAAAGACGGACAACAGCATATCAGTCCAACTGTTATCCGCCTTATTTTCATACTTTTATCTCAGAGAAATCCCCTTCTGGCTTCACTGCTTTTTTAGAGCGTTCCTGCTATTACAGATGAAGCAGCGCTTCCGCCAGCGCCAGGACCGTCAGCGACTGTCCGTATGCCATCGGCGCGATCAGGATATTCTTGTAGTGATCTGCATCCATACCCATGCCGGTGCCTCCGGATACATTCAGTACCGTGCCGTCCTTGTCAATATTCTTCATAATCCCCTTGACCGCTTTCTCCGCGCACGGCAGATAGGAATCATCCAGGATACCCATACGGATTCCTTTCATGATACCGCATGCAATGGCAGCGGAGCCGGATACTTCCTCGTAGCTGTCGGCATCATCCAGCACAGTGTGCCACAGACCGCTGGGAGCCTGAAGCTTTTTCAGCGCTTTTACCTGTGCTTTGTATGTATCGATAATGATCGTCCTCACTCCCGGGTTCAGCGTCCCCTTGAACATCTCTACATAGTCCAGGATCCCCAGAGTAAACCAGCTGTTGCCGCGGCACCAGAAGACACCGCCAAAATTGTCGTTTCTGTTAAAGGACCATCCGTGATAGAACAATCCGGTCTTCTTCTCATAGAGATATTTGATGTGCATGAGCACCTGATGTATCCCCTCATTGATCCACTCTTCGTTCTGGTATTTCTGTCCCATCTTATTAAGAAACAGCACAGTCATAAACAGCGTGTCAATCCACATCTCGCTCTCATTCAGGCGCACTCCCTGACGGTCGCCGTTGGCGCTGGTCACATGCTGGAAGCCGCCTTCCCGTGTCCTGGGGATGCAGTTCATCAGCCAGTCTGCCCAGTCAAGGCAAAGCTTCTCAAATCTCTCGTCATGGTAATACTCATTGAGCTCTGCCAGGGTAAGCAGAGGAGTCGTTGTATTGATGTTCCTTGACGGAAGACCCAGCTCCATATTTTCTACAAACCAGTCATGCAGAAATTCTTTGTACTTTTCGTTCTTATCATACTGCATGATCTTCAGCAGACCGTACAGACCTACTCCCTGCGGCCAGTCCCACTCCTTGATGCCAAAGTCTCTCGCAAAGAAGCCGATCGCCTCCCCGCCTGATTCTTCCAGTTCCTTGGCATTGTCCGGACCGCCCAGGTTTAACAGCTTATCAACTACAAGATCTAATTTTTTTCTCAGCTCTGACTCTTTGATATTCATCCGCTCTCTCCTCCTTCTATCATCCGCATTATAGCAGATAAAGTCCTGCCGCGGAACAGAATTACCCGAACACTGATCTGAAAAAAAACGACTTTTTCCGCGGCTCTTCACCAGAAATACCCGACATCCGAAACCCCTTTGCAATTTCCTTCCGATGTCTTATACAGTTTCCAGATCAAATCCGAAGTATCTCACGGCATTGTTATAAGAGATATCCTTTACAATCCCGCCGAGTACGTCCATATCTTTCGGATACTCGCCATTTTCTACCCAGCCTCCGAGCAGATCGCAGAGGATCCTGCGGAAATACTCATGTCTTGTATAGGAGAGAAAGCTCCTGGAATCTGTCAGCATGCCCACAAAATTCCCCAGGCAGCCCAGGTTCGCGAGAGATGTCATCTGCTTCCTCATGCCAGTCTTATGGTCATTGAACCACCACGCTGAGCCCTGCTGGATCTTCGCCGCCGCAGAGGAATCCTGGAAGCATCCGAGGATGGTGCCGATGGCTTCGTCGTCATTGGGGTTCAGGCTGTAAATAATCGTTTTCGGCAGCTCTCCTGTTTCATTCAATGCATTAAGGAAATCTGCCATCTGTCCGGACGGCGCGTAATTGTTGATACAGTCATATCCCGTATCCGGACCTAATTTCTGATACATGGGGCTGTTGTTATCGCGCTTGCAGCCGTAATGGAGCTGCATCGCCCAGCCCAGGCGGCTGTACTCCCTGCCTGCGAAAATCATGAACGCTGTCTTGTATTTCAGTTCTTCTTCCTTTGTGACACTTTCCCCTGCCAGACGTTTTGCCACGATCTGTTCCACTTCCCCCTCAGAAGCAGGCACATACATAACATACTCCAGGGCATGGTCAGAAGCCCGGCATCCCATCTCAGCAAAGAATACCATCCTCTTTTTCAGCGCCTCTTTGATATCAGCGAACGTACGGATCTCCATCCCCGCCGATTCTCCCAGCTTCTTAAGATAGTCCGCAAAATCCGGTTTCTCCACGTTCATCGCCTTGTCCGGGCGCCACGCGGGGAGCACCTGTACGCCAAAGCTGTCATCCTCTCTGATGACCTTATGCCACTCCAGAGAATCCGCCGGATCATCCGTGGTGCACACAAGTGTGACCCCGGACTGGCGGATGATATTGCGCACGCTCATGGAATCCTCTGCAAGCTTGGCATTGCACAGGTTCCATACTTCCTCCGCGGTCTCTCCGTTCAGGACGCCGTGATAGCCGAAATACCGCTGAAGTTCCAGATGACTCCAGTGGTACAGCGGGTTTCCGATCCCCCGCTCCAACGTCTCCGCCCACTTCTGGAATTTCTCTCTGTCCGTGGCATCTCCGGTAATATAGTTCTCCTCCACGCCGTTGGAGCGCATGAGGCGCCATTTATAATGATCTCCTCCCAGCCACACCTGGGTAATATTGTCAAACTTCCGGTCCTGCGCGATCTCCTTCGGATCGATATGGCAGTGATAGTCAAGAACCGGGGCTTTTTCCGCATATCCGTGGAACAGCTCTTTTGCGGTATCTGTGCCGAGCAGGAAGTCCTTGTCCATAAATTGTTTCATAATGATTCTTCTCCTTTCGATAGAACATATGCGCCCCTCACAGGCATTCCCTGTGAAGGACACAGCCAGCGCCTAACTGACTGTAAGCTCTTACATTTAGAGTGTAAGAGCTTACACATCAAAAGTCAATCTTTTTTTTCAACGGCTTTTCCGTTTAAACCGTTATTTCTATTTGATTGTTTTCCATGTCCACAATACAGCTTTCATAGTATCCGTCTCCTGTTGTGCGCGGACCGCTTATGACTTTATATCCGTCTGCCTTTAACTGCTCTGTAAGCTCATCCACCTTTTCTTTGCTCCCAACGGAAAAAGCGATATGAATTAATCCCGTTCTGGCCAAACTCTTTTCCTCGTCGTTCATGTCTGGTCTATTCATGATTTCCAATCGGGCGCCGTCGCTGAATGAAAGAAAACAGGAACGGAAATCTGTATTTTTGTTGTGATAATCATTTCCCGGAACCGCGCCAAAATATCTGTGGAAAAAGTCCTTTGCTCTCTTCAGGTCATTTACATACATTGCTATATGTTCAATTCTCATAATGGCTCCTTTCTCTCCGCCTGCTAAAAATCCGTTGTACACCGCTTTACGAGCATACACTCTACGGGCACTTCTGCCGGGACTTCCTCCCCTTTGAGCAGACGCATCATATTATCGATCGTAAGGTTGCACAGCTTTTCCGCCGTATTGTCTATGGTCGTGAGCTCCGGCTCGCAGCAGACGGAATACTCGGAATTATTATAACCGATCACACTCATCTCTTCCGGGATCTTCAGACCTTTTGCGTTAGCACATTTTACAGCCCCCACTGCAAGCGCATCGTTTGTGGCAAGAACGCTGTCATACTCAAGAGTCCTCCTTGCAAGAAGGATATCCCTGACCAGATGGATCCTGTTCTCTGTAAGGAGCTTTAATTCTCCCAGCACGGGCAGACCATTTTCCCTGAGCGCCCGCTCATATCCTTCCATCTTCTGCGCTACGCTGTATGAGCGTGAATCAGTCAGAAAGAGGATTCGCTTCCTCCCTGACCGGATCAGCCGTGACACCGCGTCATAAACAGCCTCTTCATCCCGATTGTATACAGAATAAATATTTTCCCCGCTGATCTTCCCGTTGATCAGAAAAACAGGGAGCCTCCCTGCTGCTCTGCGGATATATTCTACAGAAGAGCTGTCGTCATCCCCATAACCGGTATAGGTAGACCCTACCAGGATCAGGGCGTCTATCCGCTTCTTCATGATCAGATCCACAGCCTCTTCCTTCTTCTCCTGGTCGTGCCCGCTGCAATAGAGGATACAGTCATACCCGTATTCCTTCAGCCTGCGCTCAAGGAATGAAACAGCCCTTGCCATATAGGCGTCCGCCACGTCCGGACAGATGATCCCGATGGTCTGCATGGAATCTAGTCCCAGCCCTCTTGCAAACACATTTGGAGTATAATGATTCTCCTCCATGACAGAGAGAACTTTCTGCCGGGTCTTCTCACTCACCCGCGGGCTTCCGTTCACGACCCGTGATACCGTGGCGATCGATACTCCCGCCAGTTTCGCTATATCATAAATATTCATATCCTGGTCTCCTTGCTTTTGGTAACTGCTTACATTTATGTCCATTATAAAGAAATATCCCTCCGGAATCAATCACAGTTATTTTTCACAAAACTCCTCCTGCCCTCTTGACTCTTCCCCCAAAATGAAGTACTTTTAATGTAAGCACTTACACAGCCGCCGATCCGGCGGCAGAATGGAGAGTAAAATGAGAACATATTTACAGATCAATCCGGAAGACAATGTGGCAGTCGCCCTGGCTCCCCTAAGCTCCGGTACTTCTATTGAACTGGACGGGATTTCCCTTACTCTTGCCGAGGACATCCCCCAGGGACACAAGTTCGCCCTGAAACAGATCCCGGAAGGCGAACAGGTGATCAAATACGGCTGTCCCATCGGCATCGCCAAAGAGGATATCCTGCCGGGGCACTGGGTACATATCCATAATATTAAAACCGGTCTGGGCGACCTGCTCACCTACACCTACGACCGAAAGGTAACAGAGCCCGCCCCTTCCGAAGAGCGGTTCTTCCGGGGCTTCCGAAGAGCGGACGGAAGGGCGGCCGTGCGCAATGAGCTTTGGATCATCCCCACCGTGGGATGCGTCAACAACGTTGCTACAGCCATCGAGCGGAAGGCCCGGTCTCTCGTCACCGGCACGATCGAAGCCGTCGCCGCGTTCCCCCATCCTTACGGATGCTCCCAGATGGGAGACGACCAGGAACACACCCGCCAGATCCTCGCAGACCTGATCAACCATCCCAACGCAGGCGGCGTACTTGTCCTGGGACTGGGCTGCGAGAACAGTAATATCGATGTGCTGAAAAATTATATCGGGGACTACGATCCGAATCGGGTGAAATTCCTCGTCTGTCAGGAATCCGAGGACGAAATCAGCGACGCTTTGGACCTGCTGAATGAACTTGCCGCTTACGCCGGACAGTTCCACCGGGAACCCATCTCCTGCTCTGAGCTTGTCATCGGTATGAAATGCGGCGGCAGCGACGGTCTCTCCGGCATCACGGCAAATCCGACTGTCGGAGCATTCTCGGATCTTCTCATTTCCAAAGGCGGGACTACAATCCTCACGGAAGTTCCTGAGATGTTCGGCGCTGAGACACAGCTGATGGACCGCTGTGAAAACGAGGAGCTGTTCC
>CALWFS010000020.1 GCA_944377705.1 uncultured Mediterraneibacter sp.
TGCATATATTTTACTATATGCATGAAAGGGGATTTCTATATGGAGATTACAGAATATATCAAACCGGAACTGATCGTAGTTGCGCTGGCGCTTTACTTCCTTGATATGGCGTTGAGAAAAAGCTCTGTCATTCAGGATAAATACATTATTTTCCTGACAGGACTTGCGGGGATACTGATCTGCTCTTTATATGTGTTTGCCACCTGTGAGTGCGGCGGGGCAAAAGATGTGGCGATGGCGGCATTTACGGCGGTCACTCAGGGAATCGTAGTTACAGGGGTAAGTGCTTATGCAAAACAGATCATTGGGCGGATCAATAAAAAGTGATTTGACACTTTAAAATCTTCGCGCTTTAAAGGATTGAAGGGCAGGGCGGCAGTGTGATATACTATATCTGCATTTTATTTTTGAAGACAGATACAGGAGGCTAGATCACAATGGAAAAAAGAATCAGCGGACATACACAGCTTTACGGGCTTATCGGTTCTCCGGTGGGGCATTCAGGCTCTCCGGCTATGTATAATTACAGTTTTGAAAAGCTTGGGATAGATGCGGCATATCTTGCTTTTGATGTGCCGCTTGAGAAGACTGCGGACGCAGTCAACGCGCTGAGGACTCTTCACGCAGGCGGATTTAACGTGACCATGCCGTGCAAAACGGCGGTGGCACAGCTTGTGGACAGGCTTTCCCCGGCGGCGGAGCTGGTGGGAGCGTGCAATACCGTTGTCTTTGAGGAGGACGGCACGATGACCGGACATATCACAGATGGGACCGGATTTGTGCGTAATCTGAGAGAGCATGGGATTGACATTGCCGGCAAAAAAATAGTTCTCATAGGCACAGGCGGAGCGGCAACCGCAATCGCGGTCCAGGCAGCTCTGGACGGAGTGAAGGAGATTGCAATGTTTAACCGGAAAGATGAATTCTATGCAAACGGCGAAAAGACGGTGGGAAAAATAGAGAAAGCAGTCCCGGGCATCAGCAGAGTCTATATTGATGATCTGGATGATACAGAGGCGCTGAAGAAAGCGATCGCAGAAAGCGATATCCTGATCAATGCGACCCGCGCGGGCATGAGCCCTCTTGAAGATATACTGCCTGTTCCGGCGGAATTTCTTCACAAAGATCTGGCAGTGGCTGACGTAGTCTATAATCCGAGAGAGACTCTCCTGCTGAAAAAGGCAAAAGAGGCGGGATGCCGGGCGGCAGTCGGAGGCATTGGGATGCTTCTGTGGCAGGGAGCGGCCGCGTTTGAACTGTTCACGGGGAAAGAGATGCCGGCACAGGAAGTGATGGAGAGATTTTTTAAATGAAGCACAAATCAACAAACAATATTCTTCTGGCGCTGACCGCACTGATCTGGGGCAGCGCCTTTGTGGCGCAGAGCGTTGGCATGGACTATCTCGGTCCGTTCACATTTAATTCGATCCGAAGCGTCATGGGAGGGATCGTGCTTCTGCCGGTCCTTTTTATTTTGAAGGGGCAGGGGAGACAGAGCGGACATCCGGAATCCGACGCAGGTGAATCTTCTGCAGGCGGCAGGAAAACTCTGGTCATCGGCGGTATCCTCTGCGGGATTGCCCTTGCTGTGGCGAGTTCCCTCCAGCAGATCGGCATTGTGTATACAAGCGCGGGAAAGGCAGGGTTTATCACAGCTCTGTACATACTGATCGTGCCCATTATCAGGCTCTTCCTCGGGAGAAGAGCAGGGAGGAAGGTGTGGATCGGGGTTGCTCTGGCTGTGGCGGGGATGTATTTCCTGTGCATTACGGACGGATTTTCCATATCAAAGGGAGATTTTCTCGTATTCTTGTGTGCGGTTGTATTTTCCGTACATATCCTTGTGATCGATCATTTTGCGCCGAAGGTGGATGGTGTGGCTTTGTCCTGTATCCAGTTTTTTGTGTGCGGGATCCTGTGCGCTGTTCCTATGCTGGCGCTGGAGCGGCCTCGGGTCGATGAGATACTGGCAGCGTGGATGCCGCTTGCCTATGCGGGAGTGCTCTCCTGCGGCGTGGCATATACGCTTCAGGTCATCGCGCAGAAAAATACAGATCCGACTGTGGCTTCCCTGCTTCTCAGCCTTGAATCCGTATTTTCTGTACTCACAGGGTGGGTGATCCTGGGAGAGCGCCTGTCCGGGCGGGAATTGTTCGGCTGCGCTCTGGTGTTTGCAGCGGTGCTCCTGGCTCAGCTTCCGGGGAAGAAAATGGCGCCGGAGAGGGGGCGGCAGCCGGGTGAAAAGGCTGTATCTGATACGGATTCTGTTAAACTTTAAAAAATATCGGAAAAGTCTTGACTTGGAGTTGACTCAAAGATGTATGATTGATTTACAGCAGAGCACTGTACGAGCATTGTAGAGGAGAAAAGATATGACAATAAAAGAGGTCAGCGAAAAATATGATATTCCGGCAGATACCCTGCGCTATTATGAACGCGTGGGCGCCATTCCCCCGGTCACAAGGACCGCGGGCGGGATCCGCGACTACCAGCAGGAGGATATCGGCTGGGTGGAGCTTGCGAAATGCATGCGATCCGCCGGGCTTCCGATAGAAGTCCTGATCGAATATCTGACTCTTTTTAAAGAAGGAGACTCTACCATCCCGGCCCGGTTTGAACTGCTGACTGCACAGAGGGAGGTTCTTTTGGATCAGCGCCGGCAGATCGATGAGACGCTCGCGCGTCTGGATTATAAGATCGGGCGCTATAAAATCGCCATGGAAGGTGGAGACCTGTCATGGGAGACCGGAGAGGAGCCTGACTGGACTGCAGAATAAAAATAAATAAAATAACAGGAGGAAACAGACATGCAAAACTTTGATTATCAGACACCGACCAGACTTATTTTCGGAAAGGGAGTCATTTCGAATCTGCCTGAAGTAATGAAGCCCCTCGGCAGGAAGATCCTTATGACCTATGGCTCCGGGAGCATCAAAAAGATCGGGCTCTATGACAAGGTAAAAGAACTGCTTGCCGATTTCGAAATCTATGAGCTTTCGGATATCCAGCCAAACCCTAAATACGATCCCAGTGTTCTGGACGGCGTGCGTATCTGTAAAGAAAATGGGATCGATGCGATCCTTGCGGTAGGAGGCGGAAGTGTGCTTGACTGTTCCAAGGCTATTGCGGCAGGCGCGAAGTATGACGGAGATCCGTGGGATCTGATCACATACAAAGTTCTGGCAAAGGATGCGCTGCCCATAGTGGATATCCTGACACTGGCGGCCACCGGAAGCGAGTACGACTGCGGCGGTGTGATTTCCAGGACAGAAACCAACGATAAGATCGGGTACATGGACCCGCACCTGTTTCCTGTCTGCTCGATCCTTGATCCTGTTTACACCTTTTCCGTGTCAAAAAAGCAGACGGCAGCGGGCTGCGCGGATGCGATGAACCATGTGATGGAACAGTATTTTACGGAAGACACTACCCTGCTGAATGACGGATTCTGCGAGGCAGAGCTGAAGAGCCTGATGGAAAATACGAAGATCGCACTGGAAAACCCCGAAGATTACCGCGCGAGAGCGGAACTGATGCTGTGCTGTACTTATGGATGCAATGGAATCCTGTCCCTTGGCAACAGCGCTTCCGGCTGGCCATGCCATGGCATGGAGCACGCCCTCAGCGCCTACTATGACATCACTCATGGGGAAGGGCTTGCCATCCTTACGCCAAGATGGATGAAGCACATCCTGAGTGACAAAACCGTGGACCGTTTTGTTAAATATGGCGTCAATGTATTTGGGATAGACAGCAGCCTTGACAAATACGAGGTTGCTGACAAAGCGATCGAAGCAACTTACAAGTTCTTTGAATCCATCGGGATTCCGATGCATTTAAGGGAGGTCGGCATCGATGAGAGCCGGATCGAAGAAATGGCTCATCACATTGCGGTAAATGAAGGCCTGGAAAATGCCTATGTGCCGCTGACCGAAAAAGATATTGTTGAGATCCTCAAAGCATCTTTATAATAGTGATAACAGTATATCCGCTGTTTTTATCTGATATCAGATCAGCCGGTCCAAAATGAGCTGCGGACCGGCTGACCGACGATTCAGATATCTATCACCCGGGTCGCCACTTTTTCCCGAAAAGCCCGGTCATGCTCCACGAAGAGCATGGTGGGGCGGGAGGCAAGGAGGAGTTCTTCCAATTGGATGCGGGAAAAGATATCGATAAAATTCAGCGGCTCATCCCAGAGGAACAGGTGCGCAGGCTCACACAGGGAGGACGCCAGGAGCACCTTCTTTTTCTGCCCCTCGCTGTATTCCTCAATCCTTTTTTCAAACTGGACTCTTTCCAGTCCCAGTTTTCTGAGCACGGTTCGGAAAAGAGAGTCGTCCAGTCCACGCTTTTCGGCAAAGGAGGAAAGTGTCCCGTTCAGCCGGGAGGTGTCCTGTGAGATATAAGAGATCTTAAGCCCGCCGGCAAGATGGACTTCCCCTGTGTGGGGGATATCTTTCCCTAAGATCAGTTTGATCAGGCTGGACTTTCCGCAGCCGTTCTTCCCTGTAAGGGCAATGCGCTCGCCCTTTAAAACCTCAAGGTCGAAATGTGTGAGCAGAGGAGACGTGCGCTCACAGTTTCCGGCAGTGCCTGAACGATAATCAATGGTGATATCCTGAAGGGATACAAGCCTGCGGCTGTGATGGTCCAGTACATTGATCTTCAGGCTGTCCGGGGATTCCACGTCTTTGAGCAGTCCCTCTTTTTCACGGACTGCATTTTCTTTCCGATGTTCCAGCGACTTTGCGCGCTTCATCATTTTTGCCGCCTGATGTCCGATGTGTCCCCGGTCCGGCTTGAGACCCGCGACACGAGTGCCGATCTTTGATCCTTCGACTTTGTCTGACCAGCGTGCAGCCTGCCGGGCTGCCTCTTTTAATTTATGAATATCTTTTTTCAGGCTTTCATTCTGCCGTCTTTCAAGATCGTCTCTAGCGGATTTGTCCGCGTACCAGGAAGAAAAATTCCCCTTTCTTACTTCAATGGACTGCCGGTTCAGCACAAGGACATGGTCCGTGCACCGGTCGATAAAATCACGGTCATGGGACACGAGGATAAACCTCTTTTTCCGGGAAAGATAGTCCGCCACTTTTTCCCTGGCAAGGATGTCCAGATGATTGGTCGGCTCATCGATCAGGAGGAAAGCATGTTCTTTTAAAAAGAGTGTGGCAAGAAGAGATTTCGTCTGTTCACCGAAGCTTAAAGTCCGGAAGGGGCGGTACAGGATTTCCGGGTCAGTATCCATCAGGTTCAGCTCACGGATCAGTTCCCATTGCTCCATTGCCGGATTTACGTTTTCAAGGATCTCATAAGTCATGAGTGAGGGATTCTCTACGGAAAAAGGAAAATATTCAAACTCCACGGACGCTGTGATGGATCCGCTGTATTCGTATTCGTGCATGAGCAGCTTCAAAAATGTAGTCTTGCCTTTTCCGTTCCGTCCGATCAATCCCAGTCTCCAGTCCGTATCGATCTGAAAAGTAACATTTTCAAAGACAGGGTCAAAGCTGCCTTCATAGGTAAAGCTTAAATTGTTTATCTGTATCAGAGACATAAATATCTACCTCCATGTGGACAGGGTAAAGAAGAAACCGCGGGAAAGTGATTTCCGCGGTCTTAATGTCTCATACGATATAAGCTCTCCCGATGCAGCAGGGGATAGCGTGTGGGCGCAGCCGCAGGAGCGGACAGCGCTGTGTGATGTATGGATCAAAAAGATGAAAATACTTTCCTGCGCGTGCATGACAAGACAGAACGTCCGGATAAGGGCGCTTTTGTACGAAAATGTGAAATAGTATTACCGTACAGATTGTCATGCGGTTTTGTGATCAGCAGGAAATAATAATCATCTTTTCAGCTCCAATCTTGCGGGAGGTATTCTGTGCTCCCTTATTCTGCGAAAAGGATAGCAGAAGGGACGAAAAAAGTCAATAAGAGAATACTATTTCCTAAAAGTAGAATAACTCTTCAAATTTTTTGTCCAATGCAATACACAGGATGAGCGCCAGCTTTGCAGTAGGATTAAACTGTCCGGTCTCAATGGAGCTGATTGTATTGCGCGACACCCCGACCAGTTCGGCGAGCTGAGCCTGGGAGAGCTTTTTTTCTGCCCGGGCTTCTTTCAGATGGTTTTTTAATATCAGCTTATCATCCATATTTGCCACCGCCTTACAAGATCGCGGAAGACATAATCAGATTATAGATGTGGTATCCGGACATCACGAATACCAGTATCGTGTAGGCAATCGCTATCGCAAGCTCGTAATTATTGCGGCGAAGTCTAATGTATTTCACCCAAGAGGTCGTCATATTTGCGCTAAGAACAAGCGCATATAGTCCCCAGTTTATGCCTTTACCGACAGATATCTGCGCTGTGAAAAAGATAACCGCAAAAACCATCTGAACTATGACTGCGCTTTTGCCTGCCTGCTTTAAGACTTCTTGCTCGTATACGTCCTTGTTTTTATTTTACGCTCTGCTTTTTGCCAAAACTTCCTCTCTATTCATAAAATAAAAACGCCTCTCTTTCTGCCAAGTTTTATTTGCAATTTTAACATATCATTGCCAAGTATACTTGTCAACATATTTTGCCGGGTTTTATGTGCATATATGTTTTGTTAAATGCTGATCGATCTGCCGAAGGTGTTTGGACTCCCTGGTGAAAAATAGTTGCGTGCGCTACTATTTTGTGATATAGTAGGAAAAGTGTGAAAAAAGCAGAAGAAGGAAGGAGAAGGAAGGAGAAGGAAGGAGAAGGCATGGCGGGTCATTTTTCCAATATGGGACGATATATTTCTATTTTTGACAGGCTCATGAAAATGTATTATGACCATGGTCTGTCCGAATTTGAGATCGGATGGGGGCAGCAGTTCTATGTGGAATATCTCTATGAATTTCCCGGTGCGTCTGCGCAGGAGATGGCGGAGCGATTCCGCGTAGATAAGGCGACTCTTACGAAAACGATAAAAAAGCTGGCAGAAGTGGGCTTTGTCCGGGCTGTCGTTGATGAGAAAGACAGGCGCGTCAGGCATCTGTACCTGACAGAAAAAGCGTATCCCGCGGCAGAACAGATCAAAAAGATACATTCGGAATTTTATGATGTCTTCAGTGCAGGAATCACCGCGCAGGAGCTAGCGTCAGCCGAGCAGACACTGCGCCGGATGACAGAAAATATCAATCAGAAAGTATGGCACAGAATGGAGGAACATCGTGGAAGATAAGAGGAATATACAATTAACGGACAGAAAACGGTCATTGATCTTTCTCTGCCTTGTCGTTTCCGGCATTGCATCGTCTACCTTGTCAACAGCTATGACGACTGCCCTGCCGAATGTGGTGGAATACTTTGGAGTCAGTACGGCAGTGGGACAGTGGGTCACAAGTGGTTATTCCCTAGCCATGGGAGTAGTCATGCCGCTGACCGCATTCCTGATTACCAGGTTTCCCACAAAAAGACTGTATCTGGCAGGCATCGGTCTGTTTATCGCCGGGCTTTTATTCAGCATCTTCTCCCCGAACTTCGGGCTGATGATGGCAGGACGTATCATGCAGGCCTGCGGAAACGGGGTCCTCATGTCAGCGGCTCAGGTGGTGATCCTGACAGTTTATCCTGTGGAGAAAAAAGGAACAATGATGGGGACATATGGGCTGGCGACCACAGCGGCTCCAATTGTTGCGCCCACCATTGCCGGACTTCTGATCGATGTCTTTGGATGGAAATCGATTTTCTATATTGTCCTGGTCATCATGGTATTTTCCTTTGTGTTATCCATGTTTGCATTTGAAAATGTACTGGAGGTCCAGGATAAGAAATTTGATGTGATTTCCTTTATTGAGAGCATCTTTGCATTCGGAGGGATTACCCTCGGTATCGGAAATATCACAAGCTGCGGTTTGATCAGCATTCAGGCAGGAGCGCCTCTGCTGGTCGGAATGATCGTCTGCGTGTTGTTTGTGATCCGGCAGTGCGGACTTGAGAAGCCATTTCTCGATCTTAAGATCCTGAGTGACTGGAATTATGCTGTAAGCGTGATCTCAAGCATGGTTCTCTATCTGGTAATGATGGGATCCTCGGTGATGATGCCCCTGTATGTCCAGAGTGTCATGGGATATTCTGCCGTAGTTTCCGGGCTGGTCACGCTTCCGGGTTCCCTTGCGACCACCATCGTCAGTCCCTTTGCCGGAAGGATCTATGATAAAACAGGGATCAAAAAGCTGTTTGCTGCCGGCTCTGCCGTCCTGCTCGTCAGCAATATCGGCATGTATTTTCTTACCATGAGTACACCGCTCTGGGTGGCGGCGGTTCTCAATGTAATCCGCAATATTTCCATCGGAAGCCTGATGATGCCTCTGCTGACATGGGGGACAACCCGTGTGAAGTTTGAAAAAGTGGCAGATGCATCCTCGCTGCTCACGTCCTTCCGTACGATCGCAGGCTCCATCGGATCAGCGTTGTTTGTAGGAATCATGACAGCAGTGAGCGCAGGCTCGGCAGAGGTATACGGAGATGGCGCATTGATGCACGGGATGAATATTTCCTTCTTGTGCATGGCGGCAGGCGCACTGGTACTGCTGTTGATCTCCATCTTTGGGGTGAGAGAGAAATGATAAATCTGGATTTGCCGGGATCACAAGGTTTGAATAAAGGAGCCGATGCCAGCCATCCCTCCGCGCTGAATACGTCTTCGATATATTGCTCCCCGGTTTTCGAACCTTATACTCAATCGCAGGATCCCCGGCAAATCCAGCTTTACACATTCGTATGATGGGATATTTCGGATGAGACTGCGGTGTGGTATAATGATTGCACATTCGTGCAATCCGAAGCGGCGTGCCGCTTCGCCCTGCTGAGCAGGGATTATACCTGTGATCCACGGCTGGGAAAGAAAATGCCGCTGGCGCGGCGCTTCCTTTCCTGCGCAGGGGGTATAATGACTGCACATTCGTGTGGGGATATACAGGAGGAACGAAATGTCTTTACAGTTTGTTTTCGGAAATTCGGGCAGCGGGAAATCCCACTGGCTGTACAAAAATATCATAGAGGATTCGATCAGACATCCGGAGAAGAATTATCTTGTTCTCGTGCCGGAGCAGTTTACCATGCAGACGCAGAAGGATCTCTGCCTGATGCATCCCCGGGGCGGGATTATGAATATTGATGTCTTGAGTTTCGGGCGTCTGGCGCACCGTGTATTTGAGGAGGTGGGAAGGGACAGCCTTCCTGTGCTGGATGATGAGGGAAAGAATCTTGTGCTCAGGAAGATCGCAGGGAATTTTGAGGATGAGCTTACGGTTCTGAAAGGAAACCTTAAGAAGCAGGGCTACATCAGCGAGGTGAAGTCGGTTATTTCAGAGTTTGCCCAGTACGGCGTGGACCTGGAGCGGATCGATGAATTCATGGAAGGGATGGAGCGGGACAGTTATCTTTACTATAAGCTGAAAGATATCCGCAGGATCTACGAAGGGTTCGAGGATTACCTGAGGGAAAAGTATATCACGAAAGAGGAGATGCTGGACGTACTCAGTGATGTAGTCCCTCAGTCAGAGATCCTGAAGCACAGTGTGGTTGCAATGGACGGGTTTACCGGATTTACCCCGGTACAGGACCGGCTGCTGGGAGAACTTCTCAGAGTGTGTGACAGGGTCATGATCACCGTGGAAATGGATGAGAGGGAAGATCCTTTTGTGTACCGCCATCCGTACCAGCTCTTTGCTCTCAGCAAGCAGATGGTCACCTCCCTTGTGAAGATCGCGCGGGCGACAGGGGCAGAGATCGAAGAGCCGGTGAGCCTGTATGGCAAACCGCCGTACCGGTTCCGCAAAAACCCGGAACTGGCATTTCTGGAATCAGAGCTGTTCCGTTATTCAGGAAGAAAGTTCGGAGAAGAAGAGAAGGACCGGGAAGCCTCTGCGGATCAGGCTGTCTCCCTGCATGAGGCGAGGAATCCGCGGGGAGAGGCGCAGTATACCGCTGAGGCGATCCGCTGTCTGGTGCGGGAAAAGGGGTACCGGTACCGGGATATCGCTGTGATCGCCGCAGATATGAATGTCTATGCCGATGCTCTCGAAAAAGCATGCAGGACATTCGATATCCCGGTGTTTATGGACCATAAGAAGAGTATCCTTTTGAATTCTTTTGTAGAGTATGTGCGCAGCCTTCTGGCAATGGCAGAGCAGAATTTTACCTATGAGAGTGTATTCCGTCACCTCAGGACAGGATTGTGCGGTTTTACGGACGAAGAGATCGACCGCATGGAGAACTACTGCCTTGCCCTTGGGATCAAGAGCTATAAGAAATGGCAGCAGGCGTGGGTGAGGAGGACTGCCGGGACCGGAGAGGCGGAACTTCAGGAGCTGAATCATCTCAGGGTAAGGCTCGTGGAGAAGACGAGCGGGCTTATGGCAGTTCTGAAGCAGCGCAGGAAAACAGTCCGGGACGTGACCCTGGCCGTCTACGAATATATTGCCGGCGAACGGCTTCAGGAGCAGCTTGCGGCTATGGAACAGAAGTTCCAGGAGAACGGGGAGCTTGCCCTCGCCAAAGAATATGCCCAGGTCTACCGGATCGTGATGGAATTGTTTGATAAGTTTGTGGAACTTCTCGGAGATGAGAAGATCTCGCTGAAGGAATACTGCGACCTTCTGGATGCGGGGCTTGAGGAGGCAAAGGTGGGCGTGATCCCGCCGAGCATGGATCAGGTCGTCATAGGCGATGTGGAGCGTACCAGGATCAAAAATATCCGGGCTCTCTTTTTCGTGGGGGCAAATGATGTCCTTCTCCCGGGCAATACAGCGGCAGGAGGACTTCTGTCAGAACGGGACAGAGAGCAGTTCCAGAAGGAAGAGATCAGTCTGTCCCCGGGACCAAAAGAGAAAATCTATATCCAGAAATTTTATTTATACATGAATCTGACAAAGCCTTCGGAGCAGCTTTTTATTTCCTGGTCCAAGGTGTCTGCCGAGGGAAAGACCCTGCGCCCGGCATATCTGGTCCAGGATATCCGCAGGCTTTTCCCGGGGCTGCGCCCGGTGGATGAAGAGAAACGGGAACTGATGAACCGCGAGGTTACGCGAAAGACAGGGATGTATAAGGTGGCAGAGGGGCTGAGGGACCGCCAGAGAGGGCTGGACGAGGAGTGGAAGGAACTGTACACATGGTTTGCCGCGGATGACAGGAGCAGGGAAGAACTGACACAGACTCTGAAGGCAGCGTTTCTGCGGAAAGAGGATTTTCCTCTTGGGACAGAGAGGGCTTCTGAGCTGTACCCCGACCGCGGCCGTGTGAGCGTGACGCGTCTGGAACAGTTCGCTGCCTGCGCATACGCTCATTTTCTGAGCTACGGGCTCCGTCTTTCTGACAGGGAGGAGTACAGTTTTGAGGCGCTGGATCTGGGAAACATTGCACATCAGTCTCTGGAGCGCTTTTCCAGAAAGGCGGACAGGGAGAATCTGAGCTGGACAGAGATGACTCCAGAGAAGCGGGAGGAGCTCATCTCGGAGAGCGTGGAAGAGAGTGTTATTGATTATGGAAATACAGTGCTTTTCAGCTCAGCAAGAAATGAATATATGATCGGGCGGATCAAACGACTGATCAGCCGTTCTGTCTGGGCGCTCACCCGCCAGCTTGAGAAGGGGGACTTTGTACCGAGCGGATATGAGCTGAAGTTTGGGAGCGGGAAGATCGATCGGATCGACACCTGTGAGGACGGCGGCTGTGTGTACGTAAAGGTGACAGATTATAAGACAGGCATGAAAAGTTTTGATATCACGGCACTGTACCACGGGCTTCAGATGCAGCTCCCGGTCTATCTGAACGCAGCTGTGGAGGCAGAGGAAGGGAAGCATCCGGAAAAGGAGATCATTCCCGCGGGAATCTTTTATTACAGGATACAGGATCCGGTGGTTCCGGAGGAAGACAGTGACGAGGCTGTGGAGAAGAGCATTTTAAAAGAGCTGAAACTTGACGGGCTCATCAACGGGGATGAGGCGGTCGTCTCTCATCTGGAGCACGATCTTTCAGGCGCTTCCATCCTTTTTCCCATGGGGCGCAACAAGGACGGCTCTCTCAGTAAAAGTTCCAGGGCGCTTCCGCAGGAGACGTTTGAGACTGTGTTAAGATATACCAGGGAAAAGGAACGTTCTCTGAAAGATGACATGTATGCGGGAGAGATAAAGGCAGCTCCGTACGAAATGGGCAGGGAGACAGGCTGCGACTACTGCGCGTACAGGGATATCTGCGGATTTGACTTAAGGATCGCCGGGTGTGCATACCGCAGGCTCGAAAAGCTCTCCGTAGAGGACACAGTGGAGGCGATGAAAAGGAAAGTGGGAGGTGAGCAAAAGTGAGCGTGAAATGGATTGAAGAACAGCAGAAAGTGATCAGACTGCGGGATGGGGCTATCTTGGTGTCAGCGGCTGCAGGCTCCGGAAAGACAGCAGTGCTTGTGGAGCGGATCATCCAGAGGCTCACAGAGGAAGAGCATCCCGTGGATGTGGACCGGTTGCTCATCGTAACCTTTACTGAAGCAGCCGCGGCGGAGATGAAAGAGAGGATCGGAGCAGCGATTGAGAAGAAGCTTCAGGAGCGCCCCGGGGACGCAAGGCTGGAGCGGCAGGCATCCCTGATCCACAGCGCTGCGATCACGACAATTCACAGCTTCTGTCTCTCTGTGATCCGGGATCATTTCCATGTCATTGGCATTGACCCCGGATTCCGTATTGCGGAGGAGGGGGAGCTCAGGCTTCTGCGGCAGGATGTGCTGGATGAGCTGATGGAAGCGTGTTATGACGAAGGGACAGGAGAATTTCTTGATTTTGTAGAACGGTTCGGGACCGGGAGAAATGACCGTAAGATCGAGGAGATCATCCTGAAGCTCTATGAGTATTCCAGGAGTTATCCTCAGCCCGGAAAATGGCTGGAATCCTGCGCAGAGGCATATGAAACGCCTGAGAGCGGGGAGATGGCGCAGCGCGCGGCAGAGAGAGTATGCCGCCGTGCAGGGGATATCCGCAGGATATTGGAACATGCCCTGAAGATCTGTGAAGAGCCGGACGGACCGTACATGTATGGGGATATGCTGGAGTCGGATCTGGAGAACGCGTCACGTCTGGAAAGGACGGAAGAGTTTGCCGGGCAGTATGACGTGGTCTGTGGGTTTGCCTGGAAGCGTCTGTCCGGGAAGAAAGATGAGACTGTGTCCGATGAGAAAAAAGAGGCGGTAAAAAAGCTGCGCGAACAGGCAAAGAAACTGGTAAAGGATATACGGGAGCTGTATTTCTACGCTCCGTGCGAAGAATGGGAAGAGGATATGAGGCGGGCATGTCCGTCGATGAGGACGCTTGCATGGCTGGTGAACCGTTTTGCAGAGCTTTTTGCCAAGAAGAAGCAGAGCAGGAATATGATTGACTTTAGCGACATGGAGCAGTTCGCGCTGGCCATCCTTACAGTAGAAAAAGACGGGGAACTGGTCCCGTCGCCTGCCGCGGGAGAATATCAGGACCGGTTTGAGGAGGTCATGATCGATGAATACCAGGACAGCAACCTGGTGCAGGAGACCATCCTGAACAGCGTGTCCGGAATATCGAAGGGCGGATACAATATCTTTATGGTAGGAGACGTAAAGCAGAGTATTTACAGTTTCCGCCTTTCCAGACCGGAACTCTTCATGGAGAAGTACGACACATACAGTCTCACAGACAGTACGAAGCAGCGGATCGACCTGCACAAAAACTTCCGCAGCCGGGCGGAGGTTCTGGACAGCGTGAACTATATATTCCGTCAGATCATGGGAAGAGATCTGGGGGGCATTGCGTATGACGACAGCGCGGCTTTGTATGTGGGAGCAGATTTCCCGGAGCTGCCCGGGGAAGCGCGTGCCGCAGGCTTTTCTGACAGGACGGAACTTCTTCTGCTGGATAAATCTGATACAGGAGATGAAGCCGCGCGAAGGGCAGAGGCGCGTATGATCGCCCGGCGGATCCATGAACTGATCAGGAACGGAGCGGTCGTTGACCGGGAGACCGGCGGTTACAGACGTGTGCAGTATCGGGATATCGTGGTCCTGACCCGCAGCATACGGGGCTGGGCGGAGGATTTTGCCGCTGTGCTCGCTGAGGAAGGGATTCCCGCCTATTCTGTGAGCCGGGAGGGATATTTTGAGACTTATGAAGTAAGCGTGCTTCTGGACTATCTGAAGATCCTGGACAATGCAAGGCAGGACCTTCCTCTTGCCGCTGTACTCACCTCTCCATTCGGGAACCTGACTTCAGAGGAAATGGCAGAGATCCGGATCGCGTTCCCGAATCTGCCATTCTATGAGGCGGCTCCTGCCTATGCGGAGGAACGCTCGGACGGCAGGAGTGAGGGCCGGGAGCTTAAAGAGGCGCTGTGCCGGAAACTGGGGCGCTTTTTTAAACAGATGGCATATTTCCGGAAAAAGGTGCCATATACTCCGGTGCATGAACTCCTTACAGAGATTGTTGAGACTACAGGCTTTGGGCTTTCTGTGGCAGCAATGCCCGCCGGCGTGCAGAGGACGGCGAATGTGGACATGCTGGTGGAGAAGGCGTCCGCGTTTGAGGGGACAAGCTATAAGGGCCTGTTTAATTTCGTGAGGTATATCGGACAGCTGAAGAAATATGACGTGGACTACGGGGAAGCCGGGATCATGGATGAGCAGTCTGATACAGTCCGCATCATGAGCATCCACAAGAGCAAGGGGCTGGAGTTCCCCATTGTATTTGCCGCGGGGATGGGAAAGCGGTTTAACATGCAGGACGCCCGGGGCAGTGTGGTCATCCATCCGGAATGGGGCGTGGGACTGGATGATATCGATCTTGAGAGAAGGACAAAGAAGCCGGTATTTTTGAAGAAAATGATACGGGAAGAGTCCATGCTGGAGACGCTGGCAGAAGAGATGAGGGTCCTTTATGTGGCGCTGACCCGCGCGAAGGAAAAGCTCATTATAACGGGATGCGCAGATGTCGCTTCATTATCGGATACTGCCGGAAGCGCCGGAGTCTTCCGCCCCGAGGGGGCAAGATGCTATCTGGACTGGATCCTGCCGGCGCTGCTGGAAGAAAGCGCTCAACAGAATGACAGGAATGCGGCAGAGGCAGACATCAAAGAAAGAAAAGACTCGCCAGTGGAAATTAAGGTATACACGGGGACAGACCTGGTGCCGGGACCAGCGGAACAGAGAGGAGAACAGTTCGCGCTTGATGTATTGGAACACTGGGATACGGACCGGGTCTATGTACCGGAGCTGAGAGCCCGTCTGGAAGAACAGATGAATTATGCATATCCCTATGAAGAGGCGGGAAGGATGAAATTGAAGTTTACGGTTTCTGAGCTGAAAAAACACGCCGCGCTTGCAGAGGAGGCGGGACAGGAAATGTATGAGGAGCCGGAGGTCGTCCCCCTGATCCCCGGATTTCTCAAAGAAGAGGAGGTCCTTACCGGGGCGCCCCGGGGCAGCGCCTATCACAAGCTGCTGGAACTTTTGGATTTTACAGAAAGCTATGATGAGGAGAGCCTGACTGAAGCAGTGGCAGCGCTGCGAAAGGACGGGAGGCTGACTGCTGAGATGGCGGAGTGTATCTGCCCGGATGATATCCTGCGTTTCCTGCGATGTGAGAGCGGCAGCAGGATGAGCCGCGCGGCGCAGAGAGGAAAACTCTGTAAGGAGCAGCCTTTTGTCCTCGGGATCGACGCGTCGGAAATCTATCCTCAGGATGAGTCGGGAGAGAAGATCCTGGTGCAGGGGATTATTGACGTGTACTTTGAGGAAGAAGATGGTCTTGTTGTGCTGGATTATAAGACTGACCGGGTGAGGAGCGCGGGAGAGCTCAGTGAGAAATACCACGCGCAGCTTGACTATTACGCGCAGGCGCTGACACAGCTTACCGGAAAGCCGGTGAAGGAGAAGATCATATATTCATTTACATTGGGAGAGGAGATCGAGGTATGAGCTGGATTGCCGGTTATCTTGCAGTGATTAATTTTATCACATGGATTGCCTACGGGCTTGACAAAGGCCGGGCAAAAAAGGGAAAATGGAGGATCTCTGAGAGAAACCTCCTTATCCTTACGGCGGCGGGAGGCTCTGTGGGAGCTCTTGCGGGAATGCTCATGTTCCGCCACAAGACAAAAAAGGCGAAATTCGTCATTGGGGTGCCGGTTCTGCTGGTGGCACACTGTGTCCTTGTGGCAATGGCAGCCCAGTGGCTTCTGAAAGCAACAGTTTAGACACAGAACTGTTCAAGCAGGCTGAACTGTCATTGCAAGGGAGTGGGAATCAGAATTAAATATTGAAAAAAAGCCAGGATTCTGCTAAGATATCTCTGGAAATAACAGAGAGGGTTCTGATACTCCTGACATGCCGCAACGGGGCGGAGAGCCAGGGGCAGTCCCGCTTTTATCTTTTTTAGATTCAGAAAGGAAGAGAAAAATGCCAAAGTTAAATGAAAATTATCTGAACGTACAGGACAGCTATCTTTTTGCGGAGATCGCGCGCAGAGTAAAAGCTTATGAGGAGGCTCACCCGGATAAAGCGGCATCCATTATCCGTCTGGGCATCGGAGATGTGACCCGCCCGCTGACAAAGAGCGCCATAGAGGCGCTCCACGAGGCGGTGGATGAGCAGGCGGTTCCGGAGACGTTTAAAGGATACGGTCCGGAGCAGGGATATGAGTTTGTCCGCCAGGCGGTAGCTGATTACTATGCCCGTGGCAAAGTGAAAGTGGATGCGGACGATGTGTTTATCTCCGACGGCGCAAAGAGCGATACAGGGAACATTACAGAGCTGTTTGCGAAAGACAATGTAATCCTTGTGCCAGATCCGGTGTATCCGGTCTATGTGGATACAAACACAATGGATGGAAAACAGATTGTCTATATGAATGGTACGGAAGAAAATAATTTTCTCCCGATGCCGGATGATTCTGTGAAAGCTGATATCATTTATCTGTGCTCTCCGAACAATCCGACCGGAGCATGCTATAACAAAGAGCAGTTAAAAGCGTGGGTGGATTACGCACTCAGAAATGAGGCTGTGATCCTGTTTGACTCTGCGTATGAGGCATTTGTCTCTGACCCTGAACTGCCGCGCAGCATCTATGCCATAGAGGGCGCAAAGAAGTGTGCGGTCGAGTTCTGCTCTCTGTCCAAGACCGCGGGATTTACCGGGACACGCTTTTCATACACGATCGTTCCCAAGGAGCTTGTCTTTACTGCGTCCGGCGGGCAGCAGATGAGTCTCCGTGATATGTGGAACAGAAGGCAGTCCACAAAATTCAACGGAACTCCGTACATCATACAGCATGCGGCGGCAAAAGTCTTCTCTGAAGAGGGCATGAAAGAGTGTATGGAAAACATCTCCTACTATATGGAAAATGCCCGTGTTATCGCGGAGACGCTCCGCAGGAAGAATATCTCCTTTACCGGGGGCGTGAACTCTCCGTATATCTGGTTCAAATGCCCGGATGGGATGGAGTCATGGGCTTTCTTTGACTACCTTTTGGAAAAAGCTCAGGTCGTAGGTACTCCGGGAGCGGGATTCGGGGTGAACGGAAAGAAT